>CAJXKR010000001.1 GCA_913055815.1 uncultured Desulfohalobiaceae bacterium
GTGTTTTTGTAGATTTCCACTTCAGTGTAAATGTCCAGGACATAAGGGATCTTTATGTATTCGATCCTGTCTTCGAACGAATTGAAATCCTTGATTATTTTCTGGTCTTCCGGATTCATGACCGCAAGGAACAGGGAGTGGACCGTTTCCTCTATCTCCTCTACTTTGTGGCTCCCTTCGCTGACTATATTGTGCAGATCCATGAACCTGGTTTCATTGTTGGATTTTATGTCCATCAGGGCATAGATACCGTTGTTGGTCTTTGCAAATTGAGAGAATATATATTTTACCCGGTTACTATCCTTGAGCAGGGTATCTATCTTCTTTTGAAGTTCCGGATTGGTGAAATAACTTTCATTTAGAGGTTTATCTCCCGGAGTATAAACTGAAATTCCCTCTCCGAGCCTGCGGTTGAAGTGGTGAGGTTGTGCATAGATCATTTGAAAGACTTTCCAAGGGTCGTGCAACCTCTCCAAAAGTGCTTTGTATAGAGAACTGCATATGGTGCAGGGTTCATCCCTCCAAACCCAGTCGAATTCCTTGTCAGTAAAGAGTCTCTCCTTGAATTCGCTGTCTGAAAACATTTCCTGGAAGAAATCCTTTCTGTACTGTTTTGGTATCATCAATATGGGGTGATCGAAAGAAGGACAGGGTACTTCTACATAATCTTCCTGTATATCGATCTCGATTCTGGAAATATCCACTCCCAGCTTGGAAGGGTCCAGGCGCCAGATGGTTTTCAGGATCATCCCCTCCTCGGTCCTGGTGTATTCCTCGAATTTCCTGAGCAAATTGTTCAAGAACGTGCTCTTTCCGGATCCAGGCGGTCCCTTGAAAATATAGATCTTGTTTTGCTGGGCGCTGCGTTTCAGGGAATCCACCAAACTCATCAATCTGTTGGCAAACAGTCTGTCTGCAAAAAACGGGTGATCCGAACCTTCCACAAACAGCTTGGAACAGTCGTAGTGCTTGTAGTGGATGGATTGCGGATCTCCGGTATATTCGTCTATACCTTCCCCTACATATGACTTGATCATGTCGTGGAACAATTGAAATACATTGCGCAGGATTTTCTCGGGATTGTCGTGTAATTGCTCCAAGAGTTCCTTGAAATCCATGGGCTTGTATATCCTGCTTCCGTTGGTGGTGGAGAGGTATTCTATGGCCTTTTGGAGGTTTTTGTTTTGCATGATTTCTGCTCCTTTGTATCTGGTTCAAACTTCGCAGTTTATCTCCTTGGAAAAATGGCAAAGTTTGTTTTGAATTCCGGCCGTAAGCCTGGAGATTTCTCAAAAAGCATAGGTATAATCATAATAAACAAGGTGAATTGTCCTTCGCTAAGCCGTTGTAGAACGGCATTTAGTCTTGCATGATCCTGGATTCCGGCCTACGCTGGAATATCGGTACTATTACTTGAAGTTGGCTTGTATGATCTTGTAGTTTTTGAGAATTTAGTAAGCCTGAAACCATGAATTTGGGATCCTTAATAAATTATAATACTTGCTTGGTTATTTTTTTGTTTTCCATGGTATACAAGACCTTTTTCCAGGTTATATTAGGCTGGGAATCTTCACTTGTGGATTCGCTCAAGGACTCCACTTCGTGTGTCTCCAGTTGCACCGGCGCGCCCCAGAGATATTCGATCCCCAGCATGGTGTTGGTGATATAATCCTGCACCAGCGGTCTCTCCTCGAAATGGTGTTTCAGATAGAGCTTCCCGTCCCGGGTTGTAGAAAAGGAAATACTAGGGGGATGATAAAGATTGTTCATTAGCATCCGTCGATAATCCTCTGCCTTTCTGCTCTTTACATAGTATTCCCATTTCCTTTTGCCCCGGTTCAGTTTCTTGCCTGCTACAAACAGCTGATAGCGATTCACGAAGTCCTGATTCACGAAATCCCTGATTAACATGAAATCGCAAAAGTTTTTCCTGACATTGAATATCAGGTCCCTGCCTTTTTGGGTCTTTTGGTCAAAGTTTTCCCTGTCAGTGATGTCCTGAAGGTTGAAGTAGTCCAGGGAATACTTTCCCTTGTCCCCGTGTTCCTCTATTTGCTTGAATATGCGGCTTCCAATGGCATAGGCGTTCATACCCACTCTGGAGAGGGCAGCGACTTTGCTGTGCGTCTTGGCAAAGTCCACTTCGTGTCCCTGTATCCTGTCGTCGTTTAGAAAAAGGGTTTCGTGCCAATATGTAGCCCAACCTTCGTTCATGATCTTGGTACGTATCTGGGGTTGAAAGAACACCGAGGTCTTGCGAACCACTTCCATTACTGACTTTATCCATTTGTTTTCTTGTCTGTTCAGATAGTCCGAGTTTTCCATGATAAATTGCATCAAGTCCTGGTTAGAGTTGTCTTCAGCTTCTTGATGTCTTTTGAATTTTTCTTCGAATTCCGGGAATCTCTTCTTGACGTTGGAGAAAAAGAGCTGGTTGCCTACTTCTTCATCGTGGGTGTTTATATAGGAATTGTATTCCTCTATTTCTTTCAAGTAATCCTGGGTGCTGAAATCTTTATAGTTTTGCAGGAAGACGTCGAAATAGTAGTCGATCTGTTTTTGTTGGGTGGTTTTGATCCAGGGCCTATCCTGTCTGGAGAGTTCATTGAAATATCCCACCAGGTTGTCCATGCCGCGAGCGAATTCTATTATGTAATCCACCCAACGGCCTTTTTCAGATCTCAGTCTGGCTATAAGTCTTTTGTCAGCCAGGGCCTCTCCCTTGAAATCGTAATTCCAGGTGTCCTGGTAATAATAGTTGTTCTGGAAGAAATCTATATGTGCTAGGACGTGGTAGAATATCATGACATTCATCCAGTCCGGGTTGTTGTCGTTGTAAAAGGAAATTGCCGGCCTGGTGTTTATTACTGTTTCGAAGGGATTCACCGGATACAAGTCGTAGCGCCCCTTTTCCTTCAATACCTCGACATCCTGTACCCAGTAGTCGTACAGGGTGGGAATCATCAATTTGGGGCTTAGTTCCAGCAGGTCCCTGTTGCTGACTATATATTCCAGGGTCTGTTGTTCAAAGTTGAGCCCCATATCCCGGGCCCTTTCCTTGCAGCCTTCCATTATTTTCTTGGAGTGTTGGTCTATGAGTTCCATTGATCCTCCTTTAGCTTGTTTTCATCCGGAAACTGCCAAATTGAAGTGTTACTACCTCAAGCTTTAAAATTATTCCTCGACGTATTAAGATACGCCTGCTCATAATTTCTTGATTTCCTCGTCAAACGAAAAAAATTTAGTTTCCGAATTGAAAACTTACTATTTTCAAATCCGGAAGTTAAGAATTTCCGGATGGGAACTAGCTTGCTACAAATTCCCCCTCGCTGGTAAGGTGGCGTATGCCCTCTATAAGCCGTGTTTCATCCGCGTCTTCCGGGATAACGTCAGTGCGCAGGTGATCGCTTTTTTCCGTGAGCAGATTCGACGCTTCCAGGTTATTGTGCAGGTTGCTTTTGCGTCCGGAAAAATTGCTTGCAGCTATGGATATGCCTATCCGGTTGGCGTAAGTGAGCATGTGTCTTAGAGCCGGAAGGGTCTGTTTTCCGTCCGAGTCCCAATCATCTCCGTCGGTTCCGTGGAAAATGTATATATTGTAGTCCCGATACAGGCTTTCCTGTTCAATTATGTCAGTGACCATTTTGTAGGCGGAAACTATTTTTGTCCCACCGGCTACTTTGGAATTGTAGTAGGAATAAAAGTCCGGGACTTCCTTTGCTTCTGTGTCGTGCAAAATGAAGCGGGTTTCCACCTGTTGGGAGTACTGGTACAGGAGCCAGCTGTATATGAGTACGTGCTGTGCGACCACTATCTCAGTGGATTTTCCCCACATGGAACCGGAGTAATCGCGCAGAAAAAACACTATGGCCTGGGATTCGTAATCCTTTTCCCGGGAAAGTATGCGATAGATTTTGTCGTTGGGGGAAATGAGCAGATCTTCAGTCCTTATCTCTCCCTCCGGTGTGATATTTCCCAGAATGACGTTGGTGTCCACTATCCGCCTTAGTGTTGATTTTTTATCCAGCAGTTGTCCCACCCCCTGGTGTGTATCCGTCAATTCGTAGGTGTAGTTGGTCAAGGAGCGTTTTTTACCTTTGTTCTGCAAATTGGGGAGTTCGAATTTTTCCGTGAGTATCCTTCCAAGATCGTAGGCATCTGATTCCACTTCGTGGGCACCGCCTCCTCCTTCACCTGCTCCCCCTTCACCTTCGGAACCTTCATCTATCGGCTCCTCGCCGACTACTTCACCTTCCTCCCCTTCGCCGGACCCCCCGCTTGTATCTTCTTGCTGGGCATAATCTATGTTGTCGTGGATAAACTTTTCCTCCACCGTGGTAGGTACAATGGATATCTTCCTGTCATTGCCCTTTCCGGGCTTGATCAGCCTTCCCACCTTGATCTTCCTGGGAAATCCGTCCTCTTCCCTTTTCTTGTCCCTGTCCAGCAGCTCATCCAGTGACTTCAGGCAGAGGTGGCAATCCTCTCCCGGAAAATCGAGTTCCTGCAAAAAGGACAAGTCGTTGGCCCTATATATCCCGTAATATGGAGAGCGGTTTATTTTCATGGATCTTCTCCTTGCTTAGAAAAAAGTTGCATAGCTTAACATTACAACTAAATAGATCCAAGTTATCTCGGAACCTTAATATAAAACTTTCGCAGTAGTGTTGTTGTCTTTATCTTGACTCCTATGCCCTAGGGGGCACAACGAATGATGGGCAATCTCGTCAACGAATACTTTCGATGCGAGAAAAATTCTTGTTCTTACACCTAAAACCTAACACCTTAAAACTCTAACACTCTAACACTCTAAAACTCTAACACTCTAAAACTCTAAAACTTAAAAACTTTTCCGTGTTAATTCTCGTCTTCCTGGGTACAAAAGTATTCAATAGTCTTTTGCGCACAAGTCTGGCAATAATTCAGCTTGGTAAGCATGGTGTTTATCATGCGGTTGTACAGCTCCTGATTCTCTTCATTGCTCCTGTTTGCCAGGGCTCCCACCAAACTGCCGGCACTGGCGATGTCGGATTTGAGCCTTACGTCGGTTACCGCCTTGACCAGTTCAAGATTGTCCATAAAGTCATAGTTCGGGTCCACCGAGATCTTTTGTCCGTATATCTTTCTCAGGGAAGTGCGGTAACTTTCCCTTTGTTCCGAAGTCTCCAGGCCTAGCCTTTTCTCCACGCTGTTTATGAAGCGCTCGTCAATTTTCAGTGCCCTTAACTCTCCGGTCTGGGGGTCCTTGTACTTCCACATTTTGTCCGGACCCAGATTCTCCGCATCAATCCCGATGATCATATTCACGTAATTGAGCACGTCCTTGCGAATTGCCTGGGGCTCGTCCATATATGCATTGAACATCTCTGTCATTATCCTCTCTCTGTATAGTCCCTTGGCTATTTTCAAATCTTCCAGGTATTTCGCCCTGTCGTTGGCATCGGTTACATAATCCAGGATAACCCTCTCCAGGGAGTTAAAAAAGTCATAGGCGAACATGCACCTTCCTTCGTTGGTCTCGGAACTTTCCACCATTAATTGTATCGCACGTCCCAGATTCCTCTGCCCCAGTCCTTTTTGTCCGAAACGTTTGGTCACGTCGGACTCTTGATTCAGGGTGTCTATCACCTCGGTCAGTGTCTTGATGCTTTTTTCTCCAGCCACCTCTCCTGCAGACAGTTTCATGGTCTCTATGGGAGTAAGTTTCTCGGTTCTGGGCAGTCTTGTAAGTACCACTGCCACGGAGGCTGCATAGTTCAAGTTGGGATCCTGGTGCAGATTTTCCCCTTCAAAGGTGGTCTTGGACTGATTCCCTATGGCGTAGGAGGTGAGTTCCTGTTGCAATTTGTAGTTGGTGTTGTGGGAAACGTAGCAGATCCTGCACCTGTCAATTATCGGGGCCTCCTCTTTTTCGGAGAGGATTTGGTTAAATTCCGAGCTGTTACTGGTTGCGATTATCAGGGAGTCTATAGGCCATTTGAACCCGTCCAGTTCTATTTCCCTGTTTTGGATCACCCCCAGGTATACCTGGACCAAGTCCTTTTTGTTCTTGTATATTTCGTCGCTGAAGTGTATTCCTCCTCCAGCAACTCTAGCCAGTGCACCCCTTCGCAGGTCGTACCTGTAAGGGTTGTTGGTGTCTGTAATATGAAGCAGCCTTTGTATGGATTCTTCGCCCAACAGGTCCACTGCAGAGGAAGTTATTTTGTCCTTTGCCGGATACTTGCCCGTGATTGTACCCAGGCTCTCGATGATCGGTACCGGCGAGATGTCGATAAACTCCAGGGCCTGTTCAATATCCCCATTGGTAAGTGTCTTGATATCGTTCCATATGTATCCGCTGCATGCGCCAAGAGGCCTGTAATCTTCGTAAATCTTGTCTATTTCCTTGTCAGTGAAGCCGATTTCGTTGCCCAGGAAATTCTTGTTTTCCTCCGGGTCATCGTAAAGATTCATTGCCAAGACCATGGGATCTTCGTAGGTCTGGGATTCTATGCTGTGTATACGGCCATAAGTTTGAAGTTTGTCCAGGTGGTTGAATTTGAACGTGTATTTGGCGTTCTTTTCCCGGGAGAGAAATTCCCTGTACTTGTTGCACAGAAAGTCCACGAAAAAAGTCTTTCCGTTCCCGGGTTCACCAACCAGCACAAAGGCCATCTCCTTGGACGATCCACCTTCAGAAGCATCTTTCACATAAGAGACAAAGCTGTTTATTTCATCGTACATGCCGATTATATGTTTTTTCCCTTTCCTGAAGATCTTGAAGTCGTAGGTGGTTTTTCCGTTTACAGTTACTTTTTCGAATTCATCTTCCAAAATCATTCTGGTTACTGATTGGAAAGCGTTCTCAAAAGTCCTCTCCCCATTCTTGACTTTTTGTAAATGTTCTTTCAGGGTTTGCATTATATCCATCCTCCTTCATTTTGTTGAACTCATCCTTATTGTGCTTCCTTAAATAAAAAGCCCCGGTTGAATTGTTTCGCCGGGGCTTTCAAGGAGGCATGTTGTATTGCCTGATGTTTCGCCCTGGCGAAACAAGGGTTGTAAAAATCTTTGCTGCCACCGCTACGGTCAAAGATCCAAAAATCATTTTGCAGAGCAGTTTTAATTGTTTTGATTGAAAATAATTTAACTTGACCATACTTAAGCTGATTTTGTTTTGATTTTGTTAGGCCATCAAAGGCCGATTGCATACAACTTAATCTTGAAAGAAGTTTAACTAGCAAAACATTGTTTATACAGTTCCTTGCAATTTATTTAAATTATTAAATTTGAATCCTTTCAATTTTATGTGTTTTTTCCTAAGGGGCGGTGACCAGCTTTAATTAAACCACTTTAAAATTTCTTAGTATTTAAATATTATAATAAATAAATGAATGTTTCAAGGGGGATTGAGAAAAAAAATATATAAATTGGCCTTGATTAAACTGGCTTGTGATCTAGATTCTCCCTGTATAAATATATATAGCTGATATTGGTTTGAGCTAATTGATTGAAATAATGTATTTTAAAATCAAGATTTTTGTTGAATGGTTTTGATCCAGAGGAGTTTGGGCAAATATGATTTTTGCTAAAGGAGAGACAATACCTAACGGTCCAGGAAGACACCCATTTAACTGTTTGGCATAAATTTACCTGATGAAATTAGAAAAATTTCTTGACACTAAGGTCGGGTTTAGCCTAAAAATATGGCTTCTGAACATGAAATAAAAAAGGAGGTCAATAGTTGGCTACTCATAAACAAGCCTTAAAAAGGCACAGGCAAAGTCTCAGGGCACGTTCCAGAAACAGGGGTATTAAGACTCATGTAAAAAATGTGATCAAGGATGTGAACAAGGCAATAGAAAGCAAGGACAAGGAACAGGCAAATCGAGAATTGAAACGAGCAAATTCGATCCTGGATAAAGCCGCTTCCAAGGGAGTAATCCATTGGCGCAAGGCTACTAGGACTATGTCCAGGTTGAACAAGGCAGTTAATAAATTGGATCAATAACAATATTGATCAGGAATTGAATTTGGCCTTGACGTGAAAGATCTGGTTAAGTGATTGCATATTCACGTAAGAAAACTATTCCAGGGCTGTTGTGAACAGATCTTTCATGCCTGGGTGTTCAGTTGTGCATGTAAGTAAGTAAATACAAGGGCTAATAACTACTTGTTAGCCCTCCATATTTACTGTGCTTGCCCGAGGGGCGCACTGAAACACGGGCAAGCTCGGCTACGAAGCAGGGAGAAAAACTAAAACATTTTCTAACCTAACATTCAACTACCTTAAAAATCTAATACTTTTCATAATAAGACAATATTGATGCATTCCCTTTATTATCCATGTCTTATGAATCTGGAACATGTGTTTTTATCAAGGCTTCAAACATGGATCCCAGTCCGGTGGTAAGAGAGAAGATTGATTGCATGTTCAGATTATCTTCTATAGTCTTGTCAAAGTAGATATTGAATTTGGACTCGAATTCCTCCTCTGCTTCCCAGTAGCAAAACAAAAGCGGGACCTTGGGAAGAGGATGCAAGACATAAGAAATGTCTGCCTGAAGTTCATTTACTACCTTTTGCCCTTTAAACAACTCCAAAAGATCGACGAACAATTCCCTGTGTTCATCAGCAATATGTTTCAACGGTTTTATACACCTTTGTTCATAGAGTCCACTCCAGGACATGCCGTATTTTAAATCCCTGAAAGGCACCCAATTCCCTTGTGGAGATGAACCTGCGGCATATAGTACATAAGTCAGAACCGGAATTGTTACCCAAGCGTTGGTGTGTATTCTGGAATAAACATTACCCTGGGTGTCCACGTGGAAATCTTCTCCCAGCACCTTCAGGGTGAGTTTTTTTCCGTCAAAGGATCCACCGGTTCGTGATACAGCCGAAGAAAGATCCATGGAAAATATCTCGTTTTTTAATTCTAACAGGGATTCCTCTATTTCCTCTTGGGAGGATGGTGCTCTTTCTTCAGATTGTTGCTGCCCGCCAAAGCGTTCAATGGTTTCCCTGTCCAGGTAAGGGCATTCCTCCAGCTGCCTGTCCCCCCTTACCACAGCAGCTGCAAATGCCATACAGGTGGTTTCCCCGCATTGTCTGCAATTGGATTGATTGAGAAATTGCCATATTTCTATGGGATTATTCAAAAGTGTCATACGAATAAACTCCTTTTGGACCGAAGTATCTAATATATTTGATTATTGTATAAGTTTTGCAGATTCTGGTTGCCGGTTCAAGAATTTGATTGGTTCTTCTTTCTAAGGATAAAAAGTAAAAATTCTTGAATTGCAATTATTTTAACCGGTGGGAAATCAAGATCGAATAACATTTTTAGCAAATAGATGTTATTTTGTCAACTTGTAGTTTTTTTTACACACGTTAATCTTAATAGATACGGATTTGTTTTGTACAGACAAAACGCATTTCCTAAAACTGCAGCGAAACTTTAAGTCTTGCCGGGCGGCCAGCTTTAGCTTCAAGTGCTTGGCTTTGCAAGCCATTCAAGTCGCACAGTGGAAACCCGGCTGCGGCTTAAACAGATCCAGGTTGCATCGGACGTTTAATATAAAACTTTCGCAGCAGTGTTGATTTTTACTAAAAAAAGTTTTTGTGGTTTTGTGCAAATTGTTGAATTTTAAAAACAAAATATATATCATAGGGAAACATAATTTGAAGTTAAGGGGTGCTGCCTTGTCTAGAAAATGGAGTATGACAAAGCAAGAAATGATAAAGGAAATGCAAGGGCTTCAAAGGGAAAATGCCAAGTTGCGTAGACAAATTGCTGATTATGGAGAAACTCCCTCCGATCTGTGTCGACATCAGGAGCAAAATGATTTGGCTCAAGAAGATAATATCCCGTCTACTCCAGTCCGGGACCTGGTTCAAGATACTACCCAAATAGGGCAAACTCTCGATTCTGGGATGCTTCCCACCGAAGTCGGGGTCGATGTCCTTTTGTCTATAATCGATTCTTTGACTGAAATGGTGGTTTTGTTTGATAAGGATTTGTATGTTTTCTGGATGAACAAGGCTGCGAAGAATACCTTTGGTGATTTGGTCGGACAGGAGTTTTGTATAAAATTGTTGAAGTTTGGCAGTTGCAATAATTGTGATGTGTGCAATGTGGAAAAATGCCTTCAGGGGCAGCCTGTACCGGACGAGGAAGTGGAGCTCCCGGGCTTGAGATACAGGGAAACTTTGCATTTTCGGTGGAGTATTAACATGGCTGCCGGCTTTCAAAACAGGTGTTCGAGCTTGTTGTTCTCCATATTTCGTGACGTCACTGAAAAGAAGGAACTGCAATCTGAAAATATTCGTGCTGCGCAGTTGGCTTCTCTCGGGGAACTGGCAGCCGGTGTTGCGCACGAGATAAACAATCCGGTGAATGCAATAGTTAATTTAGCCCAGTTACTGGAAGAGGATATAATAGAGGACAAGGATTACAGCACAGAGCTTGTGTCTCTAATTGTCAAGGAAGGGCAGCGTATTGCCGGTATTGTACGTAATTTGTTGAATTTTGCCAGGAAAGAGCAAGATGAATCCCAGCCGAGCGACCTGAAACGGATATTGGACGAGGCACTGGATTTGACCCAAGTCCAGATGGAAAAGGAGAATATTTGGGTAGATACCGAACTTCCTGATGATTTGCCCTATGTTAAAGTAAGGGGACAGGAAATACAGCAGGTTTTTATCAATATCTTGAGTAATGCCAGATATGCCCTGAACAAGAAATTCGTTCAGGAACACCCGGAAAAAGCCGTATTTATAAAGGGTGAACATGTCTTGAGCAAACAGAATGATATGGTTAGAATTGAGTTTTATGACAAAGGGCTGGGAATTCCTCAATCGGAATTGTCAAAAATCTGTAATCCCTTTTATTCCACCAAACCCAAAGGACAAGGCACTGGCCTGGGATTGTCCATTAGCCACAAAATAATCCAGGATCATCATGGCAGGATGTCTTTTGATAGCAAAGAGGGAGAGTATACAAGAGTGCTAGTGGAGCTTCCGGCATATAATCATAAGGAGAATACAAATGGCTAAACTCCTCCTTGTGGATGACGAAGTCAATTTGCTTTACAGTTTTAAGCTTTTGTTGTCAAAAAAAGGCTACGATATTTTTACAGCCCGTGATATGGAAAATGCTGTAAGTTTACTCCAGGAAGAAGAGTTCGATTTGATAATAGCTGACATCGTATTGAAAGGGCAAAATGGGGTGCAAATCCTGGAGGAGATAAACAATACAGGGCAACATGTGCCTGTTGTAATGATAACCGGACAGCCTTCTGTGGAGAATGCCCGGGATTCATTGCGCTTGGGTGCGTTTGATTACCTGGTAAAACCTGTGGACAAGGATACATTGTATAAAATAGCTGACAGGGCTCTGGAACACAAAAGACTCCTGGATCATAAGTTCTATTTGGAAAAAGAGAATGAAAGGATGCGCAAGAGATTGGAGGCCATTTTTCAGAGTGTCCAGGAATCAATAATATGTGTTGATCCGCAGATGCGGATTGTCCAGGGAAACCACGCGGCGGAGAAATTGTGCGGTTATAACCCGGAGCAACACAGTGGCAGATTGTTTTCCGAGGTGTTTGATTGCGGTTCCAATACTTGTGTTAAGTATTTGCAGCAGGTGTTGGAATCCAGTAGTACAGTGAACAATGTCCGTATCGAATGCCCGAGATCGGATAAACAAGTAACTGTTTTAACAAGTTCATCTTTAATTGATTCCCATGGGAATTTTTCCGGGGCAGTATTAGTTAATAGGGATGTTTCCAGGATAGAACAGATGGAAAAGAATCTCGCAAATAGGCGCAAATTCCCCAATATTATTGGGGATAGTGAGCCTATGCAGGAAATATATGATTATATAGAGGACTTGGCGGATACTGACACTACAGTGTTAATCAGCGGTGAAACCGGAACAGGCAAGGAGCTTGTAGCAGAGGCCCTGCATTTTAACGGGATCCGGGCTTCAGGACCTTTGATCAAGATAAATTGTTCCGCCTTGTCTGAAAGTATACTGGAAAGCGAGATGTTTGGTCATGTTCGGGGCGCATTTACAGGGGCAATAAAGGATAAGCCGGGTCGATTCCAGATGGCCGATGGTGGTACTATATTGTTGGATGAAATAGGTGACTTGTCCCCCAAGATTCAATTAAAGTTGCTCAGGGTCCTTCAGGAAAAAATGGTGGAGAGAGTCGGGGATACAAAAGCAGAGACGGTTGATGTCAGGGTAGTTGCAGCTACAAACTGTAATTTGAAAAAGAAAGTGGAGCAAGGTGAGTTCAGGGATGACTTATACTACAGGTTGAAGGTGGTGGAGATCCCAATGCCTCCATTGCGCGAGAGAAAAGAAGATCTCCCCTTGTTGATGGAGCATTTTAGAATACTGTTCAAGCAAAGTCTGAAAAAGGAAATCCGAGAGATTTCAGAAGATGTTAAACATGTCTTGAAAAGATATGACTGGCCTGGAAACATAAGGGAACTCCGGCATGCTATAGAGCATGCGTGTGTTAGATGCCATACAGGAGTAATAGAACCACAACATTTACCTCGGGAATTAACCACAATTATACAAGAGGATGTGGGATCCAGAAATAAAGGCCTGGAGCCAAATCAGGTTATACAGGCGCTGCAGAGGGCTGGTGGGAACAAATCGAAAGCTGCCGCATACTTGGGAATCAGTAGGCCCACACTTTATCGCAAAATCAAGGAACTCGGAATCTCTCTGGATAACATCTAAAGTATCGGCAAAAGCGTTCGCTTTTCAGTGTTCAAGTTTGAACTGTTTGTGCATACTGCAATAATTTAATGCGGTTAAATCAATGCTGGGTTTTTAACAGGGCTATGTTCAATCCTCAAACGAATCGGCTTTTTAATTTGCCCAAAATTAATACCTGGACTTAAAGTACGTTGCCAATCAAATAGTTTTCAATCAGTTCCCTGTTTTTTCCATGTTCCATTTTGTTTAGTTTATTGAGGCAGTTGGAGCAAAGCAAGGAATGTTTGTCTATGTTGAAGATATTAGCGTAGTCTATTTTCTCAAAACATAATTCGCAAACATTTGAAAGGAACATTACTCCCATCCCAAAACCTGTTTCCCCGTCGTTTTTCTTTTGAATCCAACGGACTTTGGCCAAATAGTCCTTGTACAAATTCATGGTAACAGGAGGAGAAGTAATTATGTCCTCGTTCTTTACATAAATCAATGAATTAGGACTTGGGGTCGCCTCCGACTCTATATACATTCCCTTGGGGCATATGTTGAAAACCCTGCCGGATAAAAGTCCGGCTTGGGCATCCAAGTCCTTTGTAAATTTTACGTTCCCTTCCATTGGATATCTGGGAAAGGCCCTGTACATTTTCTTTTTTTCCCGGAGTTGGCTGCGCATGACAATGCCCTCCTTTCTAGATTGAACTTGTTATTTTAATGCGTTTTGTCTTACACCTGGAAAATTAAAAGTTCTAACATAATCTTCCGAAAAACGAGATTTTATATCTCACTTGAATGAACTTTACGCTTGTAATATAATATATTGTTTTGCTTCAAGAACCTCGAACTCTTTAGTTGCACTGTAGATTTATCTCTATTCCTGTATAGGCTTTTTGCCTTGATTTATTTGCTTTCCAACCCACCGGATATCTTCTATTAGAGCCTGTCAAATTCCAAGCTTTCAGTGCGGTGCAAATTACAACACGTTACCCAAGAGTTGTTTTTCTATGCTTTTTTTCAGCCTGCTGTTTTTCAGGCCCAGGATTTTGTAGTAACAGTTTCTGCAAAGGGTGTTGTGATTCTCGGTCCTGTAAGTCTCTTCCATAGTCAGTTGCTTGTTACATTGATCGCAGATGTTATCAATAAACATAATAGCAGTTTCGTAACAGTCCTCCTTTTTAAAACACCAATCCACTTTTGCCGGAATATAACCATCCTTGTATTTTTCTTGATTTTTATCCTTGTCCAGAAATTGGATAAAAACAATGGATTCAGGAGGCAAATATTGATCTGATTCCAAGTAGCTGCGATAGAAGGTGTGCTGGTTGTGTAGATTTAATTCTTTCTTGACTCCCGGCTTTCTTGGATCAGTTGTAAATTCGATCTTTGTAGGGGGTGTGTGGTTTTTTTTCTTGGCCTCATTCAACATAAGTTACCTCCTAAGGATTGAATAAATTAACTGCCATCGATATCTTGATCTAAATTTCTTGCAAAAAAAAGGCCAAAAATGTTTGGGTCTGCTTTTTAACATCTTGATTTGGCTGGATTTTTGGGGGAGATGTTTTAAGGTTTTTTTAGTCTGTGTAAATAAACTGTTTTATTTAACAACTTTGTTTTACAACTTGTATTATTTTATTCATTCCAAAGCGTTAATTGATAATTACTTTACATTTGTTTTTACACAATCAGAGCTCTGTCTTATTAAGGGGAGCAAAATTGAACAGCATACTAGTTCCCTTGTAGGGAGGAGGGAACTAATATGCTGTTTATGTGCTTATGGCAGGGTGTGTTGGATTTTTTTATTCTTGGGGTTCCAAATCCAGTTGAAACCTTACCGGTCCACGATAGTTTTCTTTTCCAAAATAGGTGTGTAGTGCACACTCGGAACTTGGATCGGACCAGGAAACCGCTATTGCTATATGGCCTTTGGGAAATTTTGATATTTCCGCGTCAACAAAATCCAAGGGAGCCAAGGACGTCTCCGGCTCCACCAGGGTGTCTTTTTCTGCGTAACATATGAGCCATGGGATATTGTCTTGTTTTGCTTTATTCATATTTAGTTTGCTGCCAAAGATAGTTACTGGCAGGGTACCATCTGAACTGATCGGTATTTGATAGGAATCAAAACTTAATTTGGTCATCTCCCAGGGAAGATCGTGTCTTTGATAGGTCATCCAGTAATTGACTGCTGCAGCAGTCTTGCTGATCTTGGGTTCTGTCGTGTCCTGCATCTTGAACATGGTCAAATCTCTATGATAGGCGATTAACGGGGCTTCATCCTCAATGCTTTTTATTTTATAGGTCCAACTCATCACATCCCCGTCAACAACCTTGTTGCCATTGGGTAAAGTCTTGGTAGCATAGTCCAGGTCGTTGAACCTTTCAGGTAGCTTATTAAGCATGCTCCCCAGTTCCGGGCTGCGGGTTCCGTCAATAGGAGCCACGCAAGTGATCATGGCGTCTACAAATTCGTCCAGTGCTCCGCTTAGGTAATCCAATACAGCGATAAAACCGCCCTGGCAATATCCGTTTAAAGTGATTTTTTGGTTGTGTCTTTTGTAAATATGTTCACAAAAGTATTTGGTGTCCATTGCGTCTTCTTCCGGCTTCATTTCCTGCACAGCGGAATGGGTAGATATGTCTTTTACAATGCGAATGTAAGTGGGAATGCCCTGATTAGCGAAACTGTGCGCGTAACTTTTGTTTTTGCCGGGAAGAAAAGAGAGAATATCAGCTCCTAGAACATAAGGAGGGATAATCAAGGTTGGCTTGCCGTTTCCTCTTACCTTGGTCTCATTATTGGTAGGTAATATCTGATACAAATAGAATCGTTCGGTTTCTGCGACTTTGATATATCCTTCCTGCTCAAAATGGAATCCATACTCGTCTTTTATATCCCAAATTTCCCGGGGATAGTTGAAAGCTGCAGCTTCGGTTATCTTCCTGTGCTTATGAATATAATTGAAAATATCTGAGTCATTATCGGTGTTACAAGTATTAATCCAGTGATCAAGAATTTTGGATAATTCAGGTATATAATAATGGCCCATCGAACTGAGGCTACTGGCGAGTCCGTTTTGAATGTTGTCGATGTTAAACAATGTCAACCCATTGTAATCCTTGAAATTGTCAATCAGTGCAGTGTTGGGCGATTTATCTGTTTCCACATTCATGAAATAATTGGACGCCTTTACCAAGGGCATGATAAAGTCAGTGGCATATCTGCTCATTCCAGCGAGATAGTTTTGATTCATACTGATAATGTCTAATGTGGATTGAAAAAATTTCTCAGATATATCCAGCATCAAGTCAGGAATGGAGCTGTTGAACTCACTTTGCTCTTCCCGTGGAAGGGTGTGTTGGTTCATAATTTTCATCTCCTTAGTATAAAGTGGTTAAAAATTTGAGAGGCAAATATTTATTGCAAAGCAAAACATTGCAGCTTCATGAACTGAATTTGGTTAATTATTATTAATTTAATTTCAAAAAATATGATTGTCAATATTAGTTCGGATAAAGAATAAAAAGGCATAGTTGGAAACGGTCAAGTGTTAAAGTTGTTAAGCACTGTAAATGTCAATACTGTTAAATTATAACAAAATTCCTTCCCGCTTATGCCTTTTGGCAGATACTGCTTTGCAACACTTCGAAATCTATGTTGATTTTTGTTGGGGTCGATTACATGTGTTTGGCATATAGTTTGCAGAATGATTTCATGATTCCACAGCATCAAACAAAGTTTAACCAAGACATGAAAGTTATGAAAATCTTAATACTGGATAGTAAAAAGAATAATATAAGTACTTACCGGATGCTGGCCAATTTCCTGGAGGAAAATGATTATCACGTGGATCTGTTGTTTTCTCCGAAAGAAGCGATCGAGCGGATTGAAAACAAGAATGCGGATTACGATTTGTTGATGGTGGATTATAACATATCCAATATGAAATGTACTGAAGTCTTGCAAAGGGTAAAAAATGTAAATGATCGACTTACCCTCGTTGCCATGGCGGATGAGATAGTGCCCAAAGAAGAAATAAAAAATATCAGGAGGTTTTCAGATTATTTTATTTCCAAGCCTATTGACGTTAACTTGTTAAAAAAATTTATGGCATTGTAAAATGTTGTAAACAACCTCAGCTTGTTTCTGTGAAAAGTGTTCAAATAGGCAATCCATGTTATCGAAACGATTAAAGTTGCGAATGGTGAGTTATGGAGGAGACTTTGCAAGTTCAAATCAAAAATAAGTGCGGATTGCATGCCAGGCCGGCCGGGCAGCTTGTTAAAGTAGCACAAGAGTATGATTCGGAATTAAAAATCAGATATCAAGAAAAAGAGGCAAATGCCAAAAGCATTTTGGATGTGTTGATGTTGGCAGCAGAGTCCGGGTGCGATTTGGAAATCTCGGCCAGGGGACGGGATGCGTCCAAGGCATTGAGTAGTATATGGGATTTTTTCCAGAAAGAGATGTAACAACTTTATTTAGTTGTAATAATAAATCAAATTTAAAAGGAGAGGATATGAACAACACGGAACAAGACTTTCAGCAAGGCTTTGAGGACGGGTCCTTTTTTGCGGGATGGTTTAAGACTGCCAGTGACCTCATGCTATCTGCAAGTCAGTTTTGGTTTAGTGGTAGCGCTTCAGAATCAAGCTCATCAGAAAACATTGAAAATTTCAATATTCAAGAATTTTTTGCGAGTTTGGCTCAAGCCGGACAAACTGTATTTAATTCCTGGAAAGATAATGAGTCTGCACAGGAGGCCATAAATGATTTGAATAAGTTGTCCGAGGCTATATTAACTATGGCTCGCAGTGGTATGAATAATCATTTCAAGATGCAGCAGGATTTCTTGAATGGGTTGGGCAATGCCGGGGAGTCTTTTGAAAATTTTCATATTAATAACATCCCTGATAATCCGTTTAATGCTTTTTTGCAGGACTACGAAAAGTTCTTCAGCAAGTATTTGAATATGCCCAAACTAGGTCTTTTGCGCTATTACGAAGAAAAAAGGGACAAGGCAATTGATAAGTACAACTTGATGTTGGCTTCCGTGGGGGAATTTTTCTACCTGCTTTATATACCTTTGGCCAAATCTATTACAGTTATGCAGAAACAATTTGATGAAATGAGCAAGAATGGTCAGTTATCAGATAATCCCAAGGATTATTACAAAAGATGGATCAAGATACTGGAAGGTGACTATTTATCCTTGTTTCGTACCCAGGAGTTCTTGAATACAGCCCACAGGGCCCTTAATACATTCGAAGATTTCAATTTTGAATTGCAGAACCTTTCCAATGATATATTACAGTATACTCCCTTGCCCAGCCAAAGGGAAATGGATGATCTGGCTCAGGAAAATTACAAGATGAAAAAGCAGATGAGGGGCCTGATGAAAAGGATTGAAAATCTGGAATCAGAACAAGCAACTGCATAATTAATAATTCTTGTGCGTTTGCGAACATATATTTTCTATAAGGAGGAATCATGACCCAAAACAATTCAAATCCTTTTCAGCTATGGATAAATAGCGTTATGGAAAACTTTGATAAAAGTCAAAACCAGTTCAAAAAGGCCCAAGAGGTGCTTAGCAGTCCTTTGGACACACAAATAGCAAACACCCCATATGATATTGTATATGAAGAGGACAGGGTTAGATTGAAACATTACAAGCCCAATACAGAGAAAAAAGTCCAAACCCCCTTGTTGATTGTCTACGCCCTTATTAACAGGGAAACCATGCTGGATCTTCAACCCGGGAGAAGTGTTTTGGAGAACTTGTTGAATGAGGGTGTTGAAGTTTACATGATCGATTGGGGATATCCCACCAGGAAGGACCGTTTTTTGGATACAGACGACCATGTTAATGGTTATATCAATAATGCGGTGGATCATGTTTTAAAGGAAAACAATGCTTCCCAGTTGAATTTAATGGGGATTTGTATGGGGGGAACCCTCACAACCATGTATGCCTCCCTGTATCCGAAGAAGGTCAAAAACCTCATAACTACTGTGACACCTACCAATTTTGATACTGAGGAAGGACTCCTGCACGTTTGGGCAAAAGATTTTGATGTTGACAGGATTGTAAGAAATCATGGGAATATGCCAGGTGACTTGTTGAATCTTACATTCCTTATAATCAATCCGGCACGCTTGATAATTGATAAGTATGTCAATTTCATGGAAAATGTGGAAAACAAAACCTTTGTGGAGAATTTCCTCAGGATGGAAAAATGGATATTTGACAGTCCCGATGTCCCAGGAGAGATCTTTAGAGAGTTTATTGACTGTATGTACAAGGAAAATCAACTTATTCAAAACAAATTTGAATTAAACGGACAGTTGGTGGATTTGAACAATATAACCATGCCACTTTTAAATATCTATGCCAATTACGATCACTTGGTACCTCCGGATGCAGCTAAGCATTTGCCTGAAGCAGTGGCTAGTAAGGATACTCAGAATTATTGCCTGGAAACCGGTCATATAGGCATATACGTGAGTTCAAAGTCTCAAAAGGAGTTTGCCCCCAAGATAGTGGAGTGGTTAAAAGAGCGTGATCTTCCGGAAGAAAAAAAGAAAAAGGATGAATCCAGCTCCAAAAGCAGACAAAAAGGCACTAAAGCAAAGACATTGAATGAGAAATACAATAAACAAACACTTACGGCAAAGAGCAGATAGCATACAATATTGGGAGTTAACCATAAATGCATTGCAATAAAACATAAAAAATCAATGTTGTTTTTGTTAAAATGTTTATATATATCAAATAATTATAAAACATTTTATGTTTTTTGATTTAAATTTTTATTTTGCGTTGCAAAATAAATCCTTGACATCAGGCAGGGAATTATTATTGTATATAAAAGCAAGCATAGGAAACGATAAGATATCAATTTTAACACATTTCAAATAAATTATTTTAACCAAGAAGGAGGTAAATATGTTGCAACAGGATTATTTAAAAAAAATGGTGAATTTCAATAAGATGGTTTTTGACAATTCTTATAATGTTATGACCATGTTTCAGGATCAGGCCGAGAAAATGACAAATATGCTAATGGATCAAAATCCGCTTGGAAATGCTGATAACAAGAAGTTGGTCAATGATTGGTGTGAGACGTGTAAAAAAGGACAGGAAAATATCAAGAAGACTATTGATCAGGGGTTTCAAACCATAGAAGGTTATTTTGTTTAACAAAAAATACGATAGAGGTGATGAGTTATGCAACAGGTAAATCAGATGGCCAAACAGATGTTGGATTTTCAAAAGAGCACTTTTGAAAATACCTTTAACACAATCAATGTTTTTCAAGAGCAATCCGAGAGGATGTTTGACGCGTTCTTGGATCAACAAGGCAGCATGATGCCCCAGGAGAGCAAAAACGCAATTAAAGAGTGGTTGAATATGTGCAAAAAAGCGCGGGATGACTACAAAAAGATGGTTGATGACGGGTTTAAGAAAGTTGAATCCTATTTTAGCCAGGAAAGTGCTAGTACAAGTACTAAGTCAGAAAGCAGCAGCAAGGGTGAAAAAGCAAAGGCTTCATAAAAAGTCTAAAAATTTTTTCCTGTAAGAGGTATAAAAAAAGGGGAGCAATAGTAATTGTTCCCCTTTTTTTATAACGAGGCAAGTTGCTACCTGATCTTTCCAAATTTGCTTTCAGGATTCTAGAGATACTTACTTTTCATACTTAAACGATACATTCAATCTGGTCCTGAAGTTCTTAATCTTACCTTCCTCTATTTTCATATCCATTTTGTTGACCTCTGCGATCCTCATCTCTTTTAGAGAACCGGATGCTGATTCAATCGCGTTTTTTGCAGCATCCTCCCATGATTTTTCACTTGTGCCGACCAATTCAATGATTTTGTAAGTACTTTCCGGCATAATACACCTCCCGAGTTTAAAAGTTGCAGATTACTTATATCCCTTAATAACCCAAACAGCGCAGTATAATAATTTGCTATACACATTTTGAAACAAAGTGTTGATTAAAAAACTATGTTTATGATTGACCATTACTTTGGAATACCTCGTGAATTTGGAGCAAGAAGTTGGTCGGGATTCGGATCAGAGAACTAGAAGCGAATAGGTGGAATCTGAGCTTGTTTGTTCTAGTAACGCGGTGTCTTAACAAGGAATACAACTGTACGAGGACATACTAATAGCTTATATTATAATATTACCTTTTTTCAATATTAAATGCAATAGTCTTCAGGAGTAAATCCAGACCTCCTCTTTGCGGTTGTGTATCTATGTCATAGTCCCGTCCTGTTTTGGTTAGGATTATCTGACAGGGACGTGCAAATGGCAAAAGGATTTGATCGTTCTTCCTCATGGGGCTGCTAAATTGGTCTGCGGAACTTATTACAGTTCATACGTCGGTCCCCGAACTCAAAATACTCCCGGATCTTATTTTCATGTACGTCTCTGGAGCTGTAATACCTCTTGCAAGACTTGGACGGAGGAGATGCAAGCAGTCATGCCTTTGGCAAAACAATCCAATATAAAAATTACGACATTTGAAAAAATGTCCGGAAATAATATTTAGGCAATTGTTATTGCTGAAGTTCTTCGTTAGCACGGAAATTCCCGGAGTTCGGGTGTTGACAGCAAAAGAAATTAATGTGATTTATATTCAGGGTGGTATTTATGAAAGACTTACGCAAGAAGTAGGAAATACACTGTACAATTAGAAAAATTAACGAATAAAATATTGCTGTAATATATTCCTGAATAACCAGTATTGGGGGAGCTATGAGTAAAGACAACTTGATCAACCAATTCATCCTGGAACCCTTGGAACCCAGGCTGCTTCTATCCGGTGATCCTGTAAGCGGTGCCCTGCAGGCGATCTCTCCTGATCAGGGAGAGGGCCAGATAGACAAGGCGATCGAGGAGGTGCTCCAGGAGGAGGATCGTAAGAAATCCACGAGTTCCCGGGGCGATGTTTCCAGGCAAACCGTGTACAGAGATCTGGCCGGATTCCGGCAACAGCAGGACCGGAACTCAGGGCCCGGGCTGCAGTCCCGGATGCGGGATCTGGACATCTCTGACCAGGCCCAGGGGGATCAAGGGATCAAGAATCTATTCACCCCACAAGAGATAGACGTACTGGACAGGGGTAAACTGGAAGAGCTGGACCTGAACGCATTTATCCCGCAGTTGCGGGATATGTCAATAAAGTCCCCCCAGTCTCCAGATCAAATGCATGGCGAAGAACTGAAGCCAGATGAATTCTCCGGGGAAGCTGAGTTGCAGGGGAGATTGAGTTCGGATCTCCGGGTGCTGGACTCCGGGAAACTCTCGGGTACCGGCAAAATAAACGGCAACCTGGACAATCAGGGAGTGGTCTCCCCTGGACATTCCCCCGGCACGGTAAAGACGCAGTCTTTTACCCAGGGGGAGAAAGGGGATTTGGAGATCGAGATTGCAGGTACGGATCCGGAGCAGTACGACCAGATTCAGGTGTCTGACAGCGCAAGGCTGGGCGGTGATTTGAACGTCTCCCTCCTGGAAGGCTTCCAGCCTAGTCCCGGGGATACATTCGATATAATGACCTATGATCAGGTCGAGGGAAATTTTGACCAGGTGTCCGGGATGTTCGGATTTGGCCAGGGGGATCGCTATTTCGATTTGAACAAGGGCCCGGAGAGTCTGCAGCTAAAAGTCCGGGATATGCCAGGGGACCTGAGCTTGAACTGGGACCAGCAGTCCGGGGACAAGTCCGGGCATTCCCTGTGGGATATGGACCTGGGGACCTACCAAGATATGTTCGACCAGGACCTGAAATCCGGCAAATTGGACCTGTCCTCCAGTTCCCGGGGTATGACCTATTTGGCCGGAGACAATGGCCAGGTGCGGATAGGCAGCGGTGATTACAGCGTCTCCAGTGACGGCCCGGAATTCAGCAGCGGACCCGTGCTCAAGGCCATGAATTTCCAGAGTCTCTCTGGAGGCAGCGGTGCGGACCGGATGGTCCTTTCCGGGGACAGCGGCAAACACGCGGATATACGCGGCGGCGCCGGAACCGACGAACTCCAGGTGCTGGGCGGGGACAGTACCTGGGATATTACCGGAAAAGGTTCCGGAAGCGTGGGAGATGTCCGGTTTGGCCAGATAGAGAATCTGACAGGCGGGGCAGACAATCGGGACACCTTTGTGGTGCATCCAGGCGGCAATCTGCAGGGAACAATCACTGCTGGAGAGGCTGGTTGGGACACCCTTAAGGTTCTGGGCAATTACCAGCAGAGGACTTATGAGTCTAATGGCCCGCAATCCGGCAGGGTGGTTCTGGATGGAAATAGTCTAAACTATAGGGGTTTGGAGCATAATACCAATGACAGTAATAGCAAAAATTTACATATCGAATTGAATAACAAGAAAAATACTGCCCTGTTCAAGCCAGGCAATGATAAGGGCTTTGTCCTGGAGCCAGTCAACGGTAGCTTTTCTAAGCACAGTCATGACATACCTGAAAACTCTTTGACCATCAGTATGCAAGGTGGGGATGACACCCTCAACGTACAAAAGTTCACCGATTTTGCCGCAGATTTGAAGGCAGATGGTGGCAAGGGTTCAGATACGGTGAATTTTAAGAACAATCTATTTACCCATGGGAACGATCTAAGCGTAGATGCGGAAAATATTACGGTTGAACAAGGGGTAACCCTATCCACCAGGGATATAAGCAGTAAAGAAGTGCAGGATCACAAGACCGGGGTTGAAAAAGGTCCTTCCGGGGATATTGCTTTTAGTGCCGGTATAAAGAACAATACAGATAAAAAGCTTAGCACAGATATAAATATCAAACAGAATGTCCAGATTTTGACCCAGACCACGCCGCATTATTTTGATCCAGGTAAACTGCAAGATGGCAGGATTGAGCTCAAGGGGAAGGATAATTTTTCCAACAATGAGCCGGTTATCTATGATAGCGGTACTGCAAAGGATTTGGAGTATAATCTTAACGGAAAAAGCCATCCCCTGATGAGTGATCGGGGGCTTTTATCCGGTGATCCCTACAGGATTAAAAAGGACAATTCTGCCTGGGCATTGGCAAATAGCAAGAGCGCGGGCAAGTTAAATATCCAGGCAGATGAACAGGCAAGTAGAAAGTTCAAGGCCAGCGACGTAGACGGAAATAAGATAGATTTTAAAAACCCCCATGAGCTCGGGACCGGTGATCCCCTGATCTTTTCAGTACCAGGTTCAGCAGGGAATACAACCAATCTTGCAAAGGATGAAGCCTATTATGCAGTAGTGGTTTCCTCCAAAAGCATACAACTGAGCAAGAGCAAGCCGGATGCCCTTGCTGGAAAAAATATTGTCGATCTTCAAGCAGGCTCTTCTGATACCCAGTACGAACTAAGCCGCGCCCAAAGCCTCAGTTATAGAGCGGGCAGTGTAAAAATGAGCTCACAAACCAAGGTAACTGACCTGACACAGGTCCTGCCAGAGAACTACCAGGAAAAGCACAGTTCCGTAACAGTAGGCAAAAAGGCGCTAATAAAGGCGGGAAACATCAATCTGAATTCCATGGCCAAGGATACGAATCCGATTAAGCAATTGAAACAGACTTCCAAGTTTGAGCAGATATATAACGACATGATCCCTAAGGAGTTCTATGATCACATCAAGGACTTCTTGTCCCTGCCGGTTGGGGTCTTTGCGCGTAAATCCACAGCAGCCACCGAAATTCAATCAGATTCCAAGCTCATAGCGTCCGGCGATGTAGACCTGAGCTCCAAAAGCATAGCAGAGGTCAAGGCCAAGGCCTCGGGTAAAAATTTGTCCATAGGTGTAGGCCTGAGTGAAAGTACGGCTAATGTGGATATTAGCCAAGGGACGACTATACGCGCAGAGGACAATGCCACCATTTTGTCCAAAAGCGATTCCCACGTGAGTGCAGAGGCCGCAACTGAGCAAGACAAGGACCCTGATTCCAATTTCCAAAGTAAGTACGGGATTAGTGGGGGATTTGCCTATAATCAAGTCAGCTCCAACTCCACGCTGGCGGAAGGTACTTCCGTGTGGGCGGGCAGAAAAGCCAATGTAATGTCCAAGGGTAACAAGAGTACCAAGAACAAGGCAAAAGGCGGAAATTATAAAGACGGCAAGTCCGATTTGGGCATAGCTGTCAGCTGGACAGATGCAGATGTGGAAAGCCAGGTGCACGGGGATATAACCAGTGAGGCTGAGAAGTACAATTCCAATACCCTGCCGGCATTTAAACCGGAACAAGCTATAAACGAACAAAAGGATACTATTAACCTGGGTTATAATCACGGTATCAGCACCGGGCATCCCATCACCTATTCCAACGGGCATATGGCGGTGACCTTAAAAGAGGCAAGTGTTGGGGAGCAGAAATTCGGATTTAAGCATGAACACAGCATCTCTTTGGAAGGTACAGGGGCCAGGCTGGAAAACGGCAAGACCTATCATGCCATTGCAAAGGACCCTTATAGTATCCGTTTGGCAGAGACGAGGAAAAAGGCCCTGGGTGGGGATCATTTGGATATTACCGGTCCGGGTGGGATTTATGAAGTGGATCTTAAAAAGGAAAATGTCAACGTGCAGGACAACATGATCCATAAAAAGGCTCACGGTCTGGTGGACGGGCAGCCTGTGCAGGTTGAACTGGATCAAGGTAATTACTCGGATGTGGGTATTGAAAAAGGCAAGACCTACTATGTGGGCACTAGTTTTGATGTGCAAAAGGGCCAGGCAACTGCAGGATATGATGATTTGCTTTTGTGTGAAACCCCTGAGGACGCTAATGCAGAAAAGGGTATCGATCTCAGTAAGGCATTTTCCGGTACCATCAAGGCCCTGCAGAATTTTCATACTGGCCTGACCCCTGGTGTGGGAGTATCGTCCAGTTTGGACTCAGAGGACAAGGTAAGCAGTTCAGCAGGTATAAAGGGGGCAGCCAAAGGGCAATCCAAGGTCGATTTGAGTGGCCAGGATGTTGGCTCCCAGATTCAAAGCGGAGTAGACAAGCTCTCCACATACTCTGAGGATACTTCAAATGTGGAGACCAAAACCGGAGGTGATCTTGGTGCTGCTGCAGCAATCAGTCTGGCCCTGGGTCCAGAGGATTCCAAGGTTAAAAACCACGCCCAGAGTGTTGTCAGCGGTGATATAAGTTCCTCCAAGGTTGCAGAAGTCACTTCCCAGGTAAAGGAGACCTACACTGTAAAGGCCAAAGGTAGTGCCAAGAAAAGTACTGCAGGGGAGAAAAGCGGAAGTAGCTCTGCCTTGGCCGGGGGTATAGCCGTGGGAAGCTTTTCCAGTCAGGGGCAGACTACTATTAAGAAAGGGGCAAACCTTGATGCCTCGGAAGCCACCAATGTCACTTCCGAAGTGAGTTATCCCTGGAAAACCGCACCAGTGGAACTGGCAAAACACCTTTTGGGTGCCAACGGGAACCTGGAAGGCAAAAAACCCAAGAAAATCATGCACTTTTTGGATGGTACCCTGGGGATCAAGAGCAATCTGTTCAATTCCTGGACCACCAGTACTGCTTCAAGTGATGATGCCATTTCCGGGACTTTTACCTATTTGAATTTTGATA
Organism: uncultured Desulfohalobiaceae bacterium; assembly: GCA_913055815.1. Taxonomy (GTDB): domain Bacteria; phylum Desulfobacterota; class Desulfovibrionia; order Desulfovibrionales; family Desulfothermaceae; genus CAJXKR01. The sequence continues at coordinate 26,306 of CAJXKR010000001.1, forward strand.
ACCGTGCAAAGACCACCCTGGAGCCGGGTGTGGATATAAATCAAGACCAAGCACGAAAGGGTGAGGAAAATCCCCAATTGGTGATCACTTCTTCGGAAGTCTTGGTGCAGCAGTTTAACATGAGCGGGATCTTTAAGTTCAATTTAAATAAGAAAGGTTTCAAGCACTTGAAAAATATCTTTGATCCTGCCCCGGTCAAGGCCAGCGGCGATGCTGCCGGGGTATCCTTTTTGCTCATGGATATGCATAACACCTCCAGTACGGTTATAAATGACAATTGTAATATCTACACCTCACAGGAGAGCCCCTTTGTAGTCAGGGCAGAGACCAGGGTGCTCAATTTTGCCTTGGCCCAGTCTGGCTCTTCTGGCGGTAATTGGGGCGTGGGGGGCAGTACACTAATCAACAACATCCAGAATTCTACCCAGGCCCTGATCAAACCGGGAGCCACTGTTAATAGCGGAGGCATAATGCTGAATGCCTATGATTCAACCCACCAGATTACCTGGGCCGGGGGGATAGCTGCCGGTGGTTCCAAAGGAATAGGTGCCTCAGTGGGGGTAAACAATATTTCCAGGGAGACTGAGGCCCGTTTGGGGAAAAAATCCGGACAGGAGGATGCCCCAAAGGTCCGGGCCAATGCCGTAAAGCACGTGGCTGCAAAATCGACCGGTGCAGTGCACGCTTTTAGTGTTGCCGGGTCAGAGCAGTCCAAAAATTCTTTGAAAAATACTGATCAGGACTTTGGTATTGGGGCTTCTGGTGCGGTTAGTTTAAACCTCATGGACACCAAAACCCAGGCAGCGATAAGGGGGTTGAGCCCACTCAAGCAAGGGGGAGATACCCAGGGTGCAGGGAGCGAGTCCTCGGGCAATATGCTGGTGCTCTCCTCTGACCAGACCTCTATGTTTGCCCTGGCCGGGGCAGTGGCATTTGCCTTTCCCACCGAGTCCAAAACCTCCACCGGCTTGGCAGGGGCCTTTTCCATGAACAAGTTGAGTGGATACACCAGGTCCCGGGTAGAGGATACAGAACTGAAAAATAGAAAGCAAATTGGTGTCAGATCCAGGATAGGCGGCAAGATCCGGTCCATAACCGCAGGTGGGTCCGGGGGGATGGCCAACAGCAGTAAAGATGCGGGGAGTATTGCAGGCGCAGTGTCGTTCAATACTGTTAACCACGATGTTGGTTCACAAGTTGACAACAGCCATATTGATCCAAGCAAAAACCTTTTAGTTACTGCCTGGGATCGTTCCGACATCTACGCAGATGCAGGCGGGGTGGCCCTGATGGCTGACAAAGGCGGTGGCAGCAGTGTGAGCGTGGGCCTGTCAGTGCAGAAAAATAATATACATACGGATACCAAAGCCAGGCTGACAGACAGTAAAGTGACTGGGGCACAAGATGTGGTTTTGAGTTCCCTGGACGCGGCACAGATAAAAGGGTTTTCCGCCTCTGGTGCGGGTACGGTGCAGAAGAGCGGTTCAGGTCAGTACCAGGATCCGGAGACCCAGATGAAAAGCCGGGAGAGCGAGGTCTCCACAGGGGTGAATAAATACGAAAACTGGCATCAGGATGGTTTCAAGAGATTGGATCCCACCAAGCAAACTCCTTGGCACGCGGGGGAAAGTGACGGGCAGTCCTCTGAGGGTTCCACAACCACTTCACTCCAGGCCTCAGGTTCCAGTACTGCGGTTGCGGCAGCAGGTACTGTGTCCAAAAATGACGTGAAAGGGGACACAAATGCGCTTATAAGCGGTTCCCAAGGAATTGATGTCCAAAACATGAACATTATTGCCCGCGATGATTCCTTGATAAAGGTAGACGCCGGGGCGGGCAGCCTAGCCCTGAACCTGAAATTACAAGGCGAGGGCAGTGGTAATAGCCTCTCTGTAGGCTTTTCCCTGGCCCTTAATAAAGTGGATAACGATGTTACTGCCGGAGTTGAAAATCCGGACAAGGATATTGATATCCAGGAATCCACTTTTGTGGATGCCAGTTCCGACTCCCGGATAAAGAATCTGAGTGTGGCCGGCTCAGTAGCAGGGGGTTATAATGAAGATGGAGACGCCGTCTCCATATCCGGAGTAGGCGCAACCTCCAAGAATACAGTCCACAATACTGTCCGGGCCAGTTTGTCCGCCCAGAACAAGGGACATGCAATCAACAGCGATCGCGGTATAAGTTTGAGTTCCAGAGACAATTCCAAGATCCAAGCCAAGGCCATGGGCGCGGTATTGAACTCTGCCATTAGCACTAGTGGTTCCGGAGACAGCTTTAGTATTGGGGAAACCACAGCGCTGAACAATGTTACCAACACGGCGAAGAGTTTTGTGCGCAATCTGGAGCTAAAAACCACGGAAAATGCTGGCAAGAACATCATTTCCAGCACCGGGAAAGATACACGACTTGCAGGCGGCGAGATAGTCCATGATCAAAATCAAGACCGTTATTACCGCTATATTGGAATAGATCAAGATTTAAAATCCTCATACGGAGATATTCATTTTCGCTATGAGATGGATTTACCCAAATTAATGAATGTCGATGATTTTTCCGATACTGACCAATGGAGGGATATTACCGGGGAGGTTACGGACAAGCAGGGTAACGAGGATGTTCCGGGTATACTTTCCAGGGCTACAAGTGGGGCCAATATACATGTCCGGGCCATTGGTGCCCAGATAGGAGCGGATTTTAGTTCCGAGGACAGCCTCAACATCTCACTTGGGGCTACTGTGTCCAAGAACAAGATAGACAATGATGTGCAAAGCTTTGTGAAAAACGCCCCATCAGTTGATGTAAAAGATTCGGATGTGCAGATACAGGCCAACTCCGCCGGCAAGCAGCTCCTTTCCAGGGATTCTTCGGATCTGCAGTTTTCAGCCCTGGATCTGGATATCGCTGCTGCCTATGCAGACAAGGATGGTTCTGCCTATCAAGACGAAGCACAGTCCACTTTGAAGGAGTTGGAAAATCTGCTCGGGATTGCGGACCAGGACAAGATATTCAGCAAGAAATCCAAACTGACAACTAAGGGGAAGTATTGGAAATATACCAAACATGACGGCAAGCAGAAAGTGCATCAGGGCGACCGGGTACTAGCCGGGGATCAACTCTTTAAATATACCGGTGATTCCCAGAAGCTGGATTTGGGCGAACAGGAATATTTACAATCCGATAACTGGACTTCTGTGCAAGTAGAGAAGAACCAGACCTGGTCTTTGCTCACTCCTGACGGGGATGCTTACAGTTTGCAAACCACCGGGGATACAAATGACAAGTTGAAGTTCGAAGTCTTTGACAAGAATATAAATTCCGTGTCAGCCGCTGCCTCTTTATCTGCGAGCCTGAGTGGTGACTCGGGTATATCGGTCAGCGGGGCAGGTGCAGTGGCTATAAACAGCATCAGGGGAAAGACCAGTGCCTCTATCCGGGACAGTGAGATTACAAATGCACAGGATGTGCAGCTGAGTGCGGAAAACAGCTCTGGCATTGCCTCTACCGTGGTGGCCCTCTCCGGATCTGTTTCAGTGGGTGATTCCGGAGCCGGTGTTTCCCTGGGTAGTGCGGTAGCCCGTAATTTCATAGGTTATAGCGCCACAGGAGACAAAGACAGCCGTGAAGTCCAGGCCTATATAGATTCCTCCAGTGTTCAAGCCGATGGAAGCCTGAACCCGCGGGCCATTGCCGGGCAAAAGATCAGTACAGTGGTTATTTCCGGTTCAGTAGCTGTGACTGCGGGGGAGGGCGATGCTCTGGGAGCGAGTGGTTCCGGTGTCTGGGCCCAGAACAGGATTGCTGTGGATACCAAAGCTTATGTGCACCAGGGCGGGAACTCCAATATCGAAGTAAGCAAGGCGAGTCTGGAGGCTGCAGACAAGTCCTCGGTCTTTGCCCATGCAGGTTCTGCCTCGATAGCTGCAAGTTTTACCGGCGGAGACAGCGCAGACCTGTCCCTGGGAGTGAGCCTGGCCAGAAACCGGATAGACAACGATGTCCGGGCAGATGTAAAAGGGGCTGAACAAAAATTCAAGACCACCTCCGGGGATATTTCCATAAAGGCTGAAAACTCTGCACGGATCAAGTCCATTGCCTGGGCCGCCTCCTTGGCAGCAGGTTTTAGCGGAGGGGACAGTCTGAGCGTTAGCGGTGCCGGGGCCCAGGCGGAGAACGTTATTAACAGCGGCACCAAGGCCTATACTGAGGACAGTAAGCTGGACAGTTCCAAAAATCTGGATTTAACAGCCAACGATGCCTCTTCCATAGATGCCTTTATCCTAGGGGCCTCGCTGGCAGTTAGCGGTTCCGGAGGTAGTGCCGCCGGATTATCTATCGGTGTCTCCCTGGCCAGGAACAGGATAGGTTGGGAGGAAGAAGATGTGGATGCGGATTATACCACTAAGGATAATCCGGAGAAGATAAAAAACGGAGATAAAGTAAAGATTGCCCAAGGTGTGCGCAAAGGGGATGTATACAAATATATTGCTCAGGATAATTTGACCAGGCCAGATAAGAAGGGTGCTTCCGGCTGGTTGAGCAATATGGATTATGCCAACAAAGAAGCATGGGAACTGGTCAACCGCAAGGCAAGCGAGAGCACGGTCAAGGCTTATGCCCGGGATACCACACTCCAGGCCCGGGATGAGGTTAAGATTGAGGCCAAATCCAACTCACAGATAGATGCACATGTGTATGCCTTTTCCGGGGCGATATCTGTTGCCGGTTCTGCCGGGGTGGCCCTGAGCGGTTCCGGGGCGAATGCGGTTAATCGTATCTCCACTGATGTTCAGGCGGGAGTCAAGGGAGACGGAAAACAAGATACCCGGGAAGTCCGGGCTAATGATCTTACTGTCCGGGCTGTCGATAAATCCCGAATCCACGCCCACCTGGGCACTGCCTCTCTGGGTGTTGCCATGGGCGGGGACTTGGGAATATCCGCCTCCATAGGGGTCAGTCTGGCCCACAATGCAATAAGTAACAGCGCGATAGCCTCAATAGGCAATGCAGAAATCCATGTAACAGACCTGGATATGAAAGCCCGGGACAAGTCGGAGATATATGCCCACAGCTGGGCAGCCGCAGCAGCAGTTGGCGGCGGCGGTATAGCCGGAGTCGGGGCAGCCGGAGCTGGGGCGCATGCCCAAAACAGCATAAACAACCAGACCAAGGCCTATATAGCGAATAATTCCCAAATCCAGGCTGAAGAGGTTGGCATCCGGGCAGAGAATACGGCAACCATCAAGTCCAAGACCTGGTCGTGGGCCGCGGGCGTTGGTATAGGTGGGGTAGGTGGCGTCGGTGCAGCTGTAGGCGGGGCCAAAGCAGAGAATTTTATAGGCCATACAGGGGATAGTAAAGTCCTGGCCTATGCAAAAGACTCCACTTTCAAGCCAAGTAAAAAGCTGGAGATACGTGCTCAAAATGAATCCACAATTGATGCCCGGGTAAGCTCAGGATCCGTGGCACTGGGCGGGGGAGGCCTGCTGGGAGGCGCTATCAGCGCTTCAGGTACGCATACCAAGAATATTACAGCCACTGAGGTCCGGGCGTATAGTAAAAACTCTTCTATCGTGGAGACTTATTCCTTCTTTTCCCAGGATCCCTCCCAGGAGCACTATGTGTCCAGTCATGACAAAAAGGTAAAGGTGATGCCTGGCAAAACATTGGTCCAGGATGGGCACAGCGATAACAATGCGGTTTATCGCTATACCGGCAAGAAAAAAAGAGAGATCAGTCTCAGCCAAGTAGACTATACACAGTCCGATCAATGGAAACAGTACAAAGACCTGGAAATCAAGGTCAAGTCCCAAGATGAGTCAACAATAAAGGCTCATACCCAGGCGATCTCTGTAGCGGAGTCTATAGGTACAGTTGGGGGCTCTGTGTCTGTGTCAGTTGCGTTGGCCAAAAACGAGGTTAAAAACGATGTTCAGGCTTATGTGGATGATAATGCTAAGATAGATGCAGGCGGTTTAGTTGTGCAGGCTAGTGAAAATGCCAAGGTGGATTCCAGTTCATTAGTGTTTTCCTCGGCAGGTTCTGCAAGTTTGGGTTTTGCTTTGTCCGGGGCAGGGGGAAGCACCAAAGCTGTAGTAGATACGACCACCAAGGCCTATATAAAGGACAGCCCAAGCATCGACTTGGCTAATGACCTGAATGTGTATGCCCAGACCAAGGTGGATGTTGACGCCGAGGTGGACGGCCAATCCCAGGCCCTGAGTGCAATCGGTGTAGCGGGAGAGGGGTCAAAAGTGAAGGTGGAGTTGAATCCCGTCACCGAGGCTTATGTGGACAATAGCAGGATCAAGTCTGCGGATGATGTCAGGATTGAGGCGGATCAGGCCTCTGTCAGCGCCACGGCCACGGCCAAGGGTTTTTCCGTGGGGACGGGTGCTGCTGTGGGGGTGTCCGAGGCCACGGTGCAAAAGAATAAATCCAGTCAGGTCATTGCCCGGGCAGGAGAGGATGTGCGGATCGACAAGGCCAGTTTGCTCTCGGTACAGGCCTTGGGTGAGAGTACACTGCGGGCAGAGAGCGTGGCTGGCAGCGGGGCTCTGGGGTATAGCGCAGCAGGGGCCCAATCCAAAACCAGGGAAAATACAAGAGTACGGGCCGTAATCGGCAAAAATGCCCGGATCGGCACTAAAGACCAGGGCAATGTACAATCATTGAATATTGTCTCCAATTACCATCAGGACGTGGATTCCCGGGCGGATGCCATATCTGTGGCTGGAGCAAAATCCGGTGCCGGCGCCGTTGCTGAAAATACCATACTTAGTTCCTCCCGGGTAAATATTGGCAAAAACGCCCGGGTTACCGTCCAGGACGATGCGGTTATCCATGCTGACAATAAGTTAACCAAGAACAAGTATGATCTGAATATCAATTCAGGTGCCGCAGCAGCCGAGAGTCTGAGTTCACTTTCCAGTGTCACCCACATAGGTAAACAAGACGAGCGCTTCTTGGCCAAGGTCGAGGTTCAGGACGGGGCCAAGTTGCTTATCAAGGGCAGTTTGCAGGACAAGGGCATATTCCATGTAAGGGCGCGCACACACGTCGATGCCCAAGACAAGGTCAAATTAAAGGCTGCCGGCGGCCTTGATGTTGCTCTGGCCAAGTCCGAGATCAAGGCCTATACAGGATCCGAGGTGGAGCTAAACGCTGCCACGTTGAAGAACAAGACCGGGGACCTGTACATTACTACTCGGACCTACTCCCAGACCAGTCCGGACGTAAGTGTTAAGATGGTGGATTTAATTGGTGGAGCCGGTGCCCAAGCCAGGGGCGTGGTAGATGCAAATAACCATATCAAGGCGGATGATGCCTATATCCAGGCCAATACTGTCTATATGCGGGCTGGACAAAATACAAAGGGGGTAACCAATAACCTGGGAGGCGATTCAAGGAGCACCATAAAGACTGCCGGTTTGTTTAATATCGATGATCCCAAGGCCCATTTGAGCATTAATGAAGATAATCAAATTTATTTAAAGGATGGAACCAAGGTGTATTCCCTGGGCAATGTATTCTTGAGTGCCCGGGAAGGCATGGGGGGGGATAAGCGCGGCAATGTAAGTACTCATATGATAAATATCGGTATCCCGCCTTACGGCGGCTCCGGTGACGGGGATAAGGATGTAAGCAGTACCAATAAAGTGAATGCGGGAGATAATGTCAAGGTTCAGGCTGGCGTGCACAGTAATTTGAAGCTTCATGTGAAAAAACTTCCCTCGGACAAAGACTTTGGCGATACAGTGCAGGTTGATTCCGGTATTACTTATGAGTATGCCAAGCCAGAATATACACTGGGATCCACAGACACTGACAATGACCAAAAGATGTTCAAGGACTTGAAGAAGAACCTGGCCATTTATAAACCCCAGCATATGCCTACTGCAGAACTGCAGAGCGTGAATGTTGCGAATATGCTTTTAAAGAGATACGAAAATCTCCAGAAATGGATAACCAATCATGCCAGCGATACACAGGCTGTGGCCCGGTATCAGAGCGAGAAAAAGGAGGTTAAAAAAGCCCTTGAAAAATTGGGATTAACTGAAGAACTCTCCAAGGATGGCAAAACTCATAAGATGGTCAACAAACAGTATGACCGTATCATGTTAAAGTTGCCGGACAGTTACGCAGCCCCGGGCTCTGTTTTTGTAAACGCTTCCAGTACCGGGAAATCCAAGGTGGAAAACTGGACTGGCCAAAATATACTCCAGGGCAGCAGCGGAGCGGAAATAAACATAGCAAACCAGAGCCCTTTCAGTATGCTAGTGGAAAATGCGGTTATCCACGACACCAATGTCAGGTTCCCTGCTGGGAATACCTCCAAGGCATTTAAACCTGGACACGTGTTTTTCAATAAGAAGAGCGTCTCAGGCAGTGATGCACAAAAGGACAACAAGATCAATATAACCCAGGATACCGGAGATGCCGAAACCTACTTGGGCAAATCCTGGAGCAATCTTAGTGACGAACAGAAAAATAGATTCGAATCCTCGGGGAAACATCTTTATTTGCGGGGCACTGTTTACAATCATGTCGGGGATGTGGAAGTAACTAACCAAGATGGCTCAATCAACGTCACCGGTAAATTAAAGGGTAAGAATGTCAATGTTAAGGCCAATGGGAATTTTGACCTGAATACTTCCGGTTTGGAGCAACTGGCTGATCCCAGGCAGGTATACAAGAGCGCAATAGACAAGTTGCAAGGGGAGGTGGACAAAGATTCCACCAAGTACAAGGATAAACTTTCCAGTAACGATCAGGATGAAAGCCAGATCCATGCCAGGGGACATGTGGATATAAACGCCAAGGCAATAAATATCAACGGAAGCATCAAAAGCGGTGTTAGTGATATGGTTGTCAATATAAAGGAATCTTTTTCACCTGATCAAAATGTGCGCATACGTCCCCAGGGCAAGAACAATGAAACCATTAAGCAATTGGAGAACATGTCCCAACCCCAGGCTTCGGTGCCTGGAATCGATTATAGTTCGGAAAGCGGGTTCCCCACTCCTATAACCGGATTTTTCGATGCCAATAAAGAACAGATCGTGATCAATGAACTGCAGCCAACTGCCGGACGGGTAACTCTGGCCGGGGAAATCATCAATACCGGCCAGGGCAACATCCAGGTAGCCCAGGGAACCCCTCATGTCGAGATAAATAACCAAAGCGAGTACGACCTGACCTTGAGGGGTATTGATACGCGTTCCACTTCCCGGGGCAAGATAGTGCTCAAGGATACCAAGACCCTGCAAAAAGACGAGTATATATTCCAACAAAATGCTAAAGGAAAGCAGGAAATTGTGCACAATCATTACAAAGGCACTGAAACAACGAATGATCAGGGCAATCCAACTATTGATTATGAAAAACAAAAAACGGAAAAGAAAACCGATAGTGATGCGAATTTTAAATACAAGCCCCAGGAGGGTCGCTATTATCACTGGGTAAGCGGCCAAGAAGTGACCAAAGTTACTAAAAAAACATATAAAGATAATTCTATTTTGGGGATTGATGCCTTGGTCAAGAACGGCACCCTGGTCAATAAGAGTACGCATCCTGATGATCCCAGGCCTTTGCTAGAGTCGCAATCTGTTGTGAACGAAAACAACGAGGATGCCGCATTCAAGGTATATCATTTTCAGAAGAGAAACACTGCAGTTGAGTTAAAGAAAAACATTACCCAGGTTCGGGAAGTGGATTCAAACAAGATTTACAGCTACCAGGGTAAGGATGGTGCAAAAAAGACACTGAGCAAGATCGATTATGCAAATTCTTCAAACTGGAAGCAGGCGAATCTAACCGGCCAAGAAAAGAAAAATTGGTCTGCAGATCCCGGGAATAACAAGTATAAGAGCACATATAACAATAAGACTGTAACCCATCATAAATGGACTACCCATCACGGTTTTCTGGATTTGGAGAAAACCGTGCATCTTCGGGAAACCATAACTGCAGGATACAAAGAATATTACCACAATTGGATAAAAGCGGATAACGAGATTACAATCGAGCCCCGGCATATAGCCAATGATCCGGGCATATTTGTTAATACCCGGAATGATTTGCACATAAACGGTGATATTCACGTATCTTCTAATAGTCCTGACAAGCCAATACACCTTACCAGCAATAATGGTTCGATAAAGACCACTTCAGGTGCGGGCATATACGGCAAAAGCCCGGAAGTGACAGCAGGTGAAAAGGTTGACTTGCTGGTGGAGGGCGAACAGGGTGCGTTAAATGTACAGGCAGATCAGGATGTCAAGCTAAAAGCAGTTGGTAGTACTTCCTCCAGTTCCCGGAGTAGGGCAAGCTTGGTCCTGAAGAAGGTCCATTCAGAACACGGGGATGTACATATTGCTGCCCAGGAAGGCATCGGCGGGCACAGCGAGTCATCCGGAGCGCACGTCAAGGGGGATTTGATCCAGTTGGATGCACGGGAAGGTGGTATACAGGCCAAGGGTAGTGGCGATGACTACCTCAGGGTGAACAGCGATGTTTCCGGCAACGGGGGAGTGGCAGCCTGGGCCACGAACAATGTTTATATCCAGCAGACGCAGGGCGATCTGAAGATAGCAGATCCCCAAGCCTGGGAAATAGGGGATACAGGCAATTCCCAGCAAGCAGGTGCGGCTGTGATCTCTACCGGACACCAGGTGCACTTGAAAGCGTCCAGTGGTTCCATCCTGGATGCAGTCTACGAAAAGGGTAGGTCCAATAACCAAGACCCGTATTTGTCTCCTGGGCTTATGCAGCATTTGTATCCCCATAGCCCCGAGATGTCCCAGAAATTTTCCGGGTCCGACAGTAGCGAAAGATTGAATGTCTCCGGGAGTGCCTTGAATCTGAACGCGAATGCGGACAGCGGAACGTTGGGTGCTTTCTCGGATGTGCTAACTATCGATATGGCCAACCTGAAAGACTTCCAGGATTTGTCCGGTACCAAGCAGCAAGCCCTGGCCAATGCAGCCCAGTCAGATATCATCGGGGTGAATTATCCCATTTACCAGTACCAGGGTAATAAGCGGAAGATAGATTTGGCAGATGTAGAGGTAAAGAATGGCGCATTAGTCAAAAATGTGCACGGCAATAACAATACGGTTTATCGCTACACCGGCCAGCAAACTAAGAATGTTGATCTTGACCAGGTGGACTATGCCCAATCCTCGGAGTGGCAAAAGTCCAACAAGGATTTTTCTTCACAGGACCCTTCAAAGGGGCATTATTTTTCCAGTTACGTTAACAAACAGCGGTTCGACAACGAGGCAGACTTGTGGAAGAAGCGGGAGATTGCCCATAGCACGCATACCAGCAGGAAACAGGAGCAAAAGGTGGACCTTGACAAGCACGACTGGGTGGAGGTTCGCTACAGCAAGTCCATTTACGGTCTGTACGAATACCTGGGGCAGGGCAAGCAGGATGTGGATTTGTCCGAGCAGGAGTTTACAGACGCCGCTCTCTGGAAAAAGCACAGCACTGCAGATGCGGATTTTCACAGCAGTGCCGGCGGAACTATCAAACTGCAGGAAAACGACTATGTAAGCAATAGGTTCAAGGTCCAGAGGATCACCTTGCAAAATATCCAGGATTTGAACATCAAAGCCACGAGCCAGGTAAGTGCCGGTGGACAAAAGGTTGCCCTCAAGGCCAAGGGCGATCTGGACGTGGACAGCATCGAATCTGCCGGGGATGTCCAAATACTCTCCTCTGGTGATCTGCTCCTGCAAAAGCAGGGACAGGTCCGTTCCTCAGCCCAGCATTCGGATATAGATCTCGAGGCAGGTGGTAAATTGCGAATCAAATCAACTTCTGAAGTCGAGGCAGCGAAGAAATATTCCAGTGTGCAGCTTGTCTCCCAAAACCAGATGCTCGTGCAGGGCAGTGTTACTGCGCACCAGGGTATGGACCTGGAAATGGGCACTGGAAACAAGGAACTTGCCCAGTATTTGGATAAAAACATGGATAAATATCTGACAAACCATGATCAGGGCAAGTTTGGGTTCTTGCTGCAAGGAGGGACCCTGGAAACTCAATCCGGGAACGCGGACATAAATATTCGCAGTAAAGACGCCCTGATCCTGCAAGGCGACATTGACATAAAACAGGATAGATCGGACTTGACCCTGGAGTCCCGGGAATGGACCTATTGGCAGGGCAACACCCAGGTGGGCGGAGATATCGAGTTGTACGGGGGTACAAAGAAACAGGGCCTGGAAATCGTGGATGAGAACGGGGCAAACACAGATGGAGTAAGTGTTTATCTGGCCCGGGAATCCGAGTTGATTACCTCGAATCCGGATAGCAGGATAGATGTTCACGCCTCTAAAAAGGCTATAATCAAGGGTGATCTGATTGCAGGCGGGAGCCTGGGAAACAAAGGGGTTAGCTTTGCAGGCCCGGGCTCCAGCGTGCAGGTGAAGAGCATAAATGGCCGGATAAGCATGCATAACGCGGAATTGGCAGCTTCCCAAAATGTGCAGGTATATGGAGGGAAACAGGACGCAGTTTCCGTGTATATGGACGACGATTCCATGCTTAACTCCGGGGGCAAATCAAATGATTCCGGCACGAGTCGAGTAAAGGTGGATGCACGAGGGGATGTTCAGATACTGGGCACGATTGTTTCCGGCGGCGTGGTGCACTCGGGGGATTACCCGTGGAGCCCGCAAGATGTCCAGTGGACCCAAAAGCCTTCCGAGTCCGAGATAGTTTTAGATTCCCGGGGACAGGTCCATCTGGGTGGCAAGGCAAAGACAGAACAGGGAGGCGAGGTAACAGTAGGCGCTGACTTGATGGCTTATTCCAAGGTCGATATCCAGGGAGGTAAAAGTAGTGACGGCATGGGCTTCAGGATGCCGGCCAAAGCAAATGTATACAGCCATGACAAGAATATCAGTATAGATTCAAAAAACGATGCGCAGCAAGTCCTCATTGAGGGTAAACTGCATTCAGCCGGGGATATGTCCATTTCAAGCAAGGGCGATGTCACAATTCTAGGCAAGGGTCAACTGGATGCCCAGGGTAAAGTAACTCTCAACGCGGGCGGAGACCTGGAGATCAAGGCTGATGCCCCCGGGGCACAAACCTGGCATGTTCGTAAACCGAACAACACTACCCAGGGAAAGCAAGTGCATGTCCCTGGAAATACCAACAAAACGAAAAGCGGCACCAAAAAAGTGAACAAGACACATTGGGAGCCTACTGTGGTTGAACGTAAAACAGGCAGTGCTGATGTGCAGGTGGGGACCAAGCATTACAGATTGGAGGACGTGGCCCTGAATCAGACAGGTTATTACAATGGTGAAAAGATCAGGGACTATTTTGTGGAGGGCGAGGATTACCATAATGAGCAGATAACTAACTGGGGTGACGCTAATAAGCCGCAAAACAACAATATCACTTTTGAAAGATTGACTGTCAAGCAGCGCAGGGCGGTGCTGAAACACCTCGGTTATCAGCCATTGTACGATCTTGCGAAGTATACCCCCCACGTGATTACAAAAACATATGGCCAAACGACTCACAAGGAAAAGAATCCTTGGAAGGGTAATGAGAAAAAGATCTACCACATGACGGATGCCGAAAACCTGAAAAATACATATGTTCGTATGCCCAAGGGAGCGCAGAAGTGTTTTAATACTTCTGCCCAATCGGACACTAAATATCTGCATGGTGACAAGAAACTGGATGGGGAGCTGAATCTGGATAAGAAGCAATGGAGTTTGAGTCCAGATGCCCAGGGCAAGGTCAAATTGTATAAAGAGACTGGTCATAAGGGAAAAGAATATAAATTTTCCCCAGGCAAGTATCCTATCCTCAAGGGACTGGATAATAAGTTCTCTTCGCTCAAGGTGCCAGATGATATGTGGATAACTGCGTGGAGTGAGGAGAATTTTCACGGTATCAAGACTCACTGGACAAGTGCTGCTTCCTCCTTGGATAGCGATGACATCTCTTCCATAAAGGTGTGGTCTAAAGTGGATAAAAGTGCTTGGATCGAGAAAAAGAATAAAGCGAATGGCGAGCTGGTGGCCAGATATCAGGACACTGCCAAAGTGAAGTATCACCAGGATAGATCCAGGTTTCAATCAGGCGGGAAAATAGTGGGATATGAACCTTATCCTAATCCAGGCGAGCCAGAATATCCATCCAAAATTAAACGTCACGCCTATGAACCTGGTCCCGGAAGGTGGAAAATAGAGCTAGACAGTCAGGGCAAGCGCAAGTTCAATCTGGCTGAAAAGGGCGGTGAAGTGAGTTTGGACAAAAAGCCGGAATGGGCAAAAGATATGAGCCATAAGCCCACGCCGAAGAACTATAAGCCCCAGCAAAATGACACACACATAAAAGACAACCCCAAGCATGTGCCTGATTTTTTCGGTACAGGACGAAACGTCTACGTGCCCCAGGGTTACCTCAAGGACACGGCCCGTGTAACAGGAGAAGTAGAGAAAGATGGAAATGAACCAACGGTTGGTTGGAAGTACACTGAGTACCATGAGCGCGCCTATGATAAAATAGAGGATTCAGTATCATATTCAAAAGCCAGTAAACATGCAAGAAGTAAATCTGATAGCAATAGAGACGCTTTTCTTGCCATGCCAAGGACTGAAACTCAATTCAATGAGGTACGTATGCGAGTAGGTGACGGACATGGCGATCGGGCGTGGATTGGTATAGTACAGCTTGATGATGGTAGCTGGGCTTATGACACAACCCCCTGGCACAATATTACTGATTGGTCTAATTTTTCTGAAATACCTTGGAAGGAAGGTGAGCCAAGTGGAAGTGGGGACGGAGGGCGTGTAAATACCTACAGGGAGGGGTGGAACGACGAACAAAGGACCAATACACATTGGTATATTGTCCAGTATGAGCCGTGGTGGGAGAAGTCGAAGCCTTTGTCTGAACAGTTCAAGGACTACACTTACGACTGGACCTCGCGCAGTGAAGACATACACGTGGAGCGCAACCAGCTAAATTATAACTGGGTGAAAAGCGCCTCTGAAAAAATCACCCGTAAAGAGTCTATTGATCATAGAAAGTCAACCCAGGTCAAGACAACGAATGGTGAACAGGTCACACAACAAAAACACCAACAGCAATATGATACAGATACCAAACTGGTTAGCAAACGAAGCACCTCCCAGGAAAAGGGCAATTTTGCCCGTTTTCACGGGGATTCCATCGACGGGGCGGATGTAGATATAGATGTCTCAGGCAAGGCGGATATCAGCGGGAATATAGTGGCAGACAAGAAGGACAAGGGTGAGGGCACACTCAGTATCCAAAGCGGTAAGGAGTTGTCAGTAGAGTGGCAAAAACCGAAACATTCGGATACTGACCACCCAGCCCGGATATTTCTCAAGGGAGGTGAGTCCCTGGAGCTGCATGCAGGCACGCAGTTGGACCTGGAGGATAATGTCAAATTGGGCCTGAAGGGCAAGAATGACACTGCACCCGGAGACAAGGTAGAATTCCGGGCAGATGGGGATATCACCCAAAATGCGGATGTGACGGCCAGTGAGAAGATAACTGTTCATGCCGGACACGATGTCGATCTCAAGGGCAGGATGGAAGTTAAAGCCCAGGATGGCCATATCGATGTCCATGCCGGGGACGGTGGTTCGGGTTCCGAGCAGGATGGCAGTATCAGGGGGAACAAGCATACGCATCTGCTGGCTAAAGGAGAGCAGGGTGAGATAAGCCTTGCTGCCGGCAAGAGTGCTGGACACATAGATCTCAGGGGTTCTTATATCAATGCCCAAAAGCAAGTTGGCTTGAAGGCTCAAGGTGGCAAGGTGGAATTTTCCGGCATGGGCAAGTTGGACACCTCGACCCTCTATGGCCGGGCAAAACAGGGATTTAGTGTTGTTCATACCCACAAGGAATCAAGCAAGACCGTGTCCAATGCCCACGTGGAAAAGCTGAATGTAGAGCTCTCCGGAAAAGGCAATATTGTTTTGAGCAATGACCGGAAGCTGACTTTGCAAAAGGTTGTTGCTGCCCATGGGGATATTGACATCAGTTCCCTGGGCAAGATGGAAGCGAACAACGTGCGCACCCAGGGTAGCGGAGAGCGCAACGACATTAGGCTGCTAACCCATGATAAAAACAAGGAAGACCAGGACTCCTCCAAGTTGACCCTGGGAACCATCCAGGCTGGCGGCCAGGGGGATATTGACCTGAAAATTCGCGGCTCAATCCAGCAAAGTAGCAGCGGCACACTCTCTGCCGACGAACTCAAGGTGGATACTTATGGCAAGCTGGATTTGGCAACAGATGTGCACACCCTGGGCTTGATCACCCACGGGAAGGGTGATGTTACGCTGAGCCAGAAGGGAGCTGATCTTGCTCACAAGGATCTGGAGTTGGAAAATGTTCAGGTACAAAACGGTGGCTTGACCCTGAACACTGCTGCCCGGGTGGAGCTTGAAGATGTCTCCCTGTCTACCAATAATAATGACAACGACATCGAGGTGATGGCAGCCGGGGATATCTTGGTACACAAATTGACTGCGGGCAGTTACAAGAAAGGGAGCTCTTCTGATAAAAACAGAACTTCCCACGGAGATATCCATCTCCATTCCAAGCAGGGCAAAATCGCAGAGGAATTTATCGATCCCGCGGTGGACCTGGTGGCGGATTCCCTGGAACTTGAAGCCCAAAACCGGATAACCGGACTGGAACTGGCTGTAAATAAACTGGCCAAGGCAAAGACCCAGACCGGCGATATACGACTCAAGGACAAAGACGGAGCGGGCGAGGTGAGAAAGGGGCTTAGGGTGCTTTCGGCACATGCCCCTAGCGGGGATGTTTCCATTGAATCCGATAACTTCCTGGAAATCGGGGCTGAGGATTGGAGTGGAAAAAATTCTAAAGAGCAGTATGGTTCTCAAAAGAAATACTATGCATATAAGGACAAGGCTTACAGCCCCAGTTCTGAATACGACTCCACTGCCGTGCAGGGAGATACCATCAGTCTGAGCAGTGCTAGCGGGAATATAAACGTGATCAAGCCTTCGGGCGGTGATAGGGCACTGCAATACCAATCCGGTCTGTCCCTGAAAGCAGGCGGCATACTCGATATGGACACTTTCTACAATAAGGCGTCCGAACTACTGGAGTACAAGGCAGAACACCTTGACTTCAAGATAGACAAGGACATCTCTGCAGACAGGGTGATATTGAATACAGACTCTGTATTGAAATTGCACAGCACCCTTACTGCCAAGGAACTTCTGGATATTTCCGGATCAAAGGTGATAGTCAGCGGACATGTCAAGGCAGCAGATGACGCCCCTGACAATAAAATACAAAAGGTGGACATAACAGCCCAGGGAGACAAGAATTCTCCTAGCCTTAAGGGATATTATCAGCTGCAAAATATCAGTGGCAAGACCCTGAAAGATTCCAGTCCGGATTCCATACCTGGAAAGCTCAAAGGGACCAAGGGGGCTTCTGTCAATTTTAAGGGACAGGACGGCTATGTGGATCTTGGGGCTTCGGACAAGTTAAAACCCACTGATGCCCTGACTATTGAGACCAAGGTAAACCCGGAGGACTGGAGTCTAAGTAAGGGCACTCAGACAATCCTTTCCAATACTCAAAATGGTGGCTATGATCTGCAGCTTCACGACAACCGGATTGAATTCCGGGTAAAAGTGGGGGATAAGTACCAGGTCGCCAAGACTTCAAAGGATTTTACCCAAGGACTGAACGGCTGGCACCAAATCGCTGCCAGCTTTAACCAACGCTCCTTGAAGCTGTATGTAGACGGGGGAGTTAAGGATACTGTAGCCTTGCAAGGCTCTGCAAACAAAATCTCCTATACCCACAAGGGCAATAGTACGCTTATAGGGGCTGAGGCAGGTCCTGGAGCAGATGCGGATGGGCACTTCTTCAACGGTAGAATCAGCGACGTCCGTATCTGGGATAAGGCCCGGGCCCCGAATAACCTTAAGCTATACGAAAAAGAAGTAAATATTGATCTAGACAATAATGGTGACACACAAGGCGTAGTCCGGACAAACTACTTTAATAAAGCCAAAGGGGATGTCATTCTTGATATTGACGGATTGCAGGCAAGTGATTTTGAATTGCGTGCAGAGCAGGATATTAAGTTGAATTTGCAACAGGATCTGGCCTTGCAGGGTTTTATTGGGGGATTGTCCGGGTTTGAACCGGCAAGGAACCTAGGTATAAACACCAATGGCGATTTGACTGTACCTGGAGGCATTGTTGAGGCAGAAGACCAAATCCTCTTGGATGCAAATAAAATTGACACCCATGCCGGAGCGGTATTTATATCCGAGGATCTGGATGTTGAGGCCCGGGGTGATCTGGATCTGCATACCCTGGTCAATGATTTGTGGGCCAACTCGACTTCTGGTGGGAAGATTACCATCCATGAGGGTACAGACATAAGGTTGCGGAACATCGTTAATCAAAAAGGGGGTATACAGGCCCATGTTGGCGAAAAAATGCAGGTAAAAGCAAATGATAGCGTGTCTGCGAAAAATGGGGACATTGACTTGTACGCTGTTAAACAGGGGGATGTGAACAAGGATGTTATAGATGCTCATAATGGCCAGGTGACTATAAGTAAGGAGGCCAAACACACCTTGCCAGCAAACAATCAAGTGGACCATGATTATGTCCTGACTGCACCGGATTACAGCGGGGATTTAACCCTGAAGGCCACTGCTGGTGATTCAGATCCTTCCTTGTCTGTAGTACGTTTGCCCTCATTACAAAGTTCAAAAATAGATCTGGAGGCCGACGATAATTTGAATGTGCTGCCCAAGCTGGATGTGGGGCGTGGTCCGACTGGAGGCACTATCAATCTCAAGTCTGGCGGCGGTATCTCCCTGGGCCAGGTCGTTCGCGCCAATGCCTTGCATGTTACGGACAATGGCAAGGGTGAAAATGTACATTTAAAGACCAAAGTAGACAAGTTGACAGCCTCTATGGGCAAGAACAGCGATCTTTCAATACACGACCCGAGTTCAGGAATCGGCATTAAATACAAGAAGTACGAGCAGGACTTGTCAAAGCTATACAAAAAGTCCATCGATTTCAGTAAGATAAGTTTGACCAGGGGTGATAGATATACACTTGAACTGGGAGATGATAAATTCACGAACAAGTTTAGTAACGAAGCATTCATCAGGGAAATAGCCGGAAGCTTGAGCCATAGCGATACCGTAGATGATACTTATGTCCAGGGAAAGGTATTGTCTCTATTTGCCAAGTCTAAGCAGGATGTTGAATTTGGTCCCCATATGTATGAAAAGACTCTGGATTTCGACAAGATCACTCTAACTGCAGGCCGTGAATATGCTCTGAAATTAGGAAACCATGATTATAAGCACAAATACAATTCCAATCAAAGCAAGTCTGAGTTTCTCAGCAAGCTAGCGGAGCAGGTAAGCGACAGTAAAATTGTTAACAAGGCCAAGGTGAAAACAAACAATAAGTTATACTTTTCTGCTTATTCCGATCATAGTATCAGTCTTGCCGAGATTCCCAAAGAGGTGGGCAGTGCGAAATACCATCTCAGTAAAGATTTTGGCGACCAGAAAATGACAAAAGGTAAGGAATACGCTTTTTGGATCGACAATAGCAAGTTTACAGAAAAGGTTCCAGATCTATCTTTTTTGAGCCAACAAGAAGCTAAAGCAAAATTTTTAAAAGGGCTAAAGAAAGATATAAATGACAAAAACGTAATTGGTAATAAATTCGACATAGAATTATCAGGTCAAGATAATAATAACTTCCACATAAGCACTGATGCTTCTTCTTTCAAGGTCAAATTCGGGTTGAATAATACTACTCTTAACCCTGAAAAATGGCAATCAGAATGTACAAAAACTATTGATTTCAAGGATATCTCCTTGGTTCAAGGCAAAAAATATATCTTCAATCTTAAAGATAATAAATTTACTGAGAAGTTTGGTTCCGAAGAAAGCAAGTCTGAATTTGTCACCAAGTTGTCTAATAGTTTAAAAAATAGCGATAAAGTTGACATCAAGAAAATCAATACTTCAGGAAGTAAATTGGAATTAACTACTGATAATAATTATAGTAGCAAATTGAGCGAAGCATCAATGGATTTGGGTACCACCTCCAAGACCAGCTTGTCTAAATTAGGGAAAGTGGATACCCCAATGTACAAGGGAAAAGTAGATCTTGGTAAATCTACTCCTGTGGCTGATCATGAATACAAAATTGACATGCCAGGTGACAAGAATAGCCCGTACAAGTACCAGGCCAGCAGGGGAGAAGACCTGGCGACTATAGCAAAGAAACTGACCAATAAGATGCGATCTGAAAGCGGCAATAAATATCAGGCTACCTGGTTGGGTAAGAGCTTGAAGATTTACGCGAAAAGTTCGAAAATCAATTATACTGTGCCTGATAAGGTTGAATTGTCGGATGATGTCCATGTCAAGTCCTTGGAGATGAACGGTGGCGACCTGACTATCACAGCCAAAGGGGATGTGGATATAGGATCTGTCAAAGGGGATGTTGGTGATATTAATATTATTTCCAATCAAGGGGATATCAATATCAACAGCCTGCCCAACAGTCAGGCGGTGACATTGAAAGCGCCTGAAGGCAAAATAACTGGGTCAATCGAGGCAGACACCCTGAATCTCACTGCCAATGGAAAAGTGGATATAACCGAGGCAGACGGCATGACCCTGAGCCACTTGGAGCAAAAACACACCAGTTCTCCAGTGAAAATCAAGGTTGATAAAGGGACCTTGAAGGTGGGAAGCGACGTCTCTGCAGGGCCCAAACTGGCCTTGATGGCTAATGACTTGGATATCGCCGGCCAATTACGCCGGGCGGGCAGCACTTTCCACGTGCAACCGCCTGATTCCAAGGGCAAGATTGTCCTGGGAGAGAACAGTTCTGCTGGCAACAATGCCTTTCACCTGAACAAGAAAGAACTCTCCGGTTTGCATACAGGTGCCGACCATTTGGTAGTGGGTAGCGATCAGGGCAGTCACGAGATCCATATCGGGGATTCTGATGATGGTTCCAGCAAGACCAATTTCAACCACGGCTTGACCTTGAAAAACCCCAAACAGGGCGGGGAAATCTATATCCACGGGACCGTGACCGGCGGCTCCGGTTCCTCTCTTGCCGTGCACGGTTCAGGAAGTACTACGAACTTGGACAATAGCGAGATCGAAATATCCGGAAATCAAGAATACAATGATTCCCTGCAGGTAAGCGGGGAGTCTTCTATCCACTCCCATGGTTCCATCCAATTGGGAGGTAAGGCAGAGCACAACCTGAACGGGGATTCCCAAAAGGGAGAAGATAAGCTGAGCCTCAGGGCGGGCCAGGACGAGGACATTGTCATTAATACCCGGGTCGGGGACCAGGATCCCTTGGAAGACCTGACCATCCACCAAGCCAGGGATATAATTTTTAAAAGCGGGGTAAGCCTTGACGGTGGCCTGCATATAGAGCAGGCCCGGAACGTGACTTTCCGGGACGGGGTTACTGCACATGGCGATGTACACATACAGGCAAGCGGCGAGGTGTTGTTTGAGGATGAAATGAAGATCAAAAACAATGCTCGCCTGCATGTGGAGGGGGCTGAAAAGATTAGGCTGGGAGATGACGTCCATGCTCAGGGCAATGTTAATCTGCTGGCGGACCAGGAGAGCGGCCAGGTTGTTGTAAAAGGCGATTTGACAGGTGAGGGTGAGATAGAAGTGCAAGGTGCCGGAAACACCACGCACTTGGTAAACAATAACCTCAGCTTGAGCGGCAACCAAAAATACCACGATGCTTTGCAGGTTACCGGAGATGTGATTATCACTGCGGATGATCACCTGGAACTCGGAAAAGATCCGCAACATTCCATAAACGGGGATAGTAAGACCGGAGCGGACACCCTGATTATCAATAACCACCATGGCGAACACCTGGTTGTTAACAGCGCAATAGGCAAAACCGATCCCCTGGAGGGGATGACGGTTCAAGAGTCCCAGGATATTGATTTTAACAATATCTTGAACATAGACGGGGACCTCAGGATCGAACAGGCAGAGGACGTGACTTTTGCAAATCAAAGCGATCTGCAGGGAAATCTGGATATTATTGCCCAGGGGGATGTGGATTTTGAAAATACCATGAATTTGAATAGCTTGAGCATTAAGGGAGCGGATGTGATCAGATTCCAGGACCGCGTGGAGTATACCGGGCAGCTGGACTTGAATGCAGAGCATATCTACGGCAAGGATATGCTGGTATACAAGGGGTCTTCCGAGGACCCAAAAGATAACGATGGCAAAACTCCAGAGGCTCCTGCCGAACCTGTTGATCCTTTTCCGGAGAATCCCTTTTATAACGCCTTGGACACCATTCATGCCTGGAACGGGGAGGTCCTGGAAAACAGATTCCAAACCACCATGGATATCGCGAAATCGCAGGGTGTGTTTTTGGGCAGCGAATATGTCTCCGAGGCAAGCTTCCTCAGCGGTCTACGTGCCGAGCAGTCCCAGGAGTTTCAGTCCGGGGAGGACAATCTATATGCGGAATTTCTCGGAGTACAAGAAAGATACTTCACCCTT
Source organism: uncultured Desulfohalobiaceae bacterium (assembly GCA_913055815.1). GTDB lineage: Bacteria > Desulfobacterota > Desulfovibrionia > Desulfovibrionales > Desulfothermaceae > CAJXKR01. The sequence continues at coordinate 48,919 of CAJXKR010000001.1, forward strand.
GCAGGCGAAGGGCAAGAGGGACCGGGCAGCGCATATACCCTTGGGGATGGACTGCAAGGTTCCAAGGATTTGCAATTGGGCCAACTTTCCCTTGGGGTGTTTGACAGTGGATTCGGCCAGTCCAGTTACTATGCCGAGGATATATATGCCGGGGAGGGTCCTTTCCAGTTGTTCGGATCCGGGATGTTCAGTGAACCCGGAATAATGGTAGAGGCTAGGGCCGAACCCCGGGAGATGCCCTTCAAGGCGGTAGAGATACCCGGTCTGGAAGCCCGGGAACTGAAGTTCTCCGAGGGAGAGCGCATCTCCTTGTCCTGGTCCGGAGTCAGCAGTGCTGACAAATACAAAGTGTTGATTATGCGCGACAACGTGGTGGTGGCTACCAAGTGGGTTGAAAAGGGAACAAAATGTAACCTGGATCAGGACTTGATTCCGGGCAGTTATCAGTGGCAGGTGCAGGGCTGGAATATGAACTCCGGCATAGCGGTGAAATCCCAAACAGGCGAGCTTATTGTCCAGTAGATTGTCGGCAGGGTAGTTATCTGTTATCAGGGACCAGGTCATTAGTTGTTTAGTGGTTATGTGTTTACGTGATTACGTGATTAAGTGGTTGGCCAGCACCCTTTGCAGGGAGAGTGCGCAGGGCTGGGCGCGATTAATGCCCAATCGCCCATAGCCTATAGCCCATAGGCTCGAACATCGAACATCGAACGAAGAACGAGGGACAAGGAACGAAAAAACGAAAAACGAGGAGGTAATCATGCTGGAAGAAGTAGTGCCAATTCAACAGGAGAGACACGGGAACAAGAAGATAAGACCCCTGGAGAAGTTCGATTTTGCGCGGGACATACATGTGGCTTCCATACTGATAAACGAGTTTTTCAGGGCGGCTGCTGTTTTTCCCATTGTATTCATCGAGGACCAGGAGGAGGATATGTTCAAGCCGGTTGCCCTTTTGGGGCTGGAACAAAACCAGAACTTGTTCGTGGATAGCGAAGGCAACTGGAAAGCCTCTTACGTGCCAGCGGTTTTGCAGCGCTATCCCTTTACACTGGCCACTACAGACGAGGAGGACAGATATACGGTTTGCGTGGATGAGAACAGCGAGTTGTTGAACGAACAGGAAGGTGAGCCACTTTTTGCAGAAAACGGAGAAGCTGGTGAGGTTCTGGAAAGAGTGAAGCAGAATTTAAGCGAGCTTCAGCAAATGGAGGATCTCACTCAACAATTCTGCGAAAAGCTAAAGGAGAACAATCTGTTTACCCAGTACAATATGCGCCTGCGCGAGGGCGAGGGCGTTCGTGACATTACCGGAGCCTACGTAATTAATGAGGACAGGCTGCAAAACGTCTCGGATGATTTTTTCCTGGAACTCAGGAAGCAGAATTTTTTGCCAGCAATATATGCCCACCTTGTATCCCTGCACCAGATTAACACCCTGGTGGATATGCGCGAATAGTAATAATATTCAAACACAATTTCGGTTAGTGGGGCCTTGGCCCAGAGCAAGTTTCTTGGTTTGAGGGTCGGGCCCAATAAATTTATTCATGGTGCTGAAATTTGTTTCGAGCAATAGTGTAGGTGGTTAATATGGTAACATTTTAAGTGGTTATGTGGTTATGACTTAAGTAACAGGATGTTTTAGCTAAAATTTTCATGCTTCGATGTGTCCGCCAGGGAAGGGGAGTTATTATGAAACAAACATATGGCCGAGCAAGAACAAGTTGTAAGGGGACTACATACTGGGGGCTACGTGATTTTCTGCTGTTGATAATCATGATGGCGATAGTATTGGGTTTGGATCCCACAACCGGTTCTACGTTTGAGATCTCCAGGGGACTGGTTGCGGAAAATGCCAGTGTCCAGGAATACGACTACACTGAAATTTCAGGGGATACGAAAATCCAGGTATTGGGATTCCAGAATTTCCTGAACCGGGTGGTGAATGAAAACAAACAAATATTCGTAAAGAAACTGGACGTGCAAATAGCCGGAAAACAAATCCAACAAGAAAAGGCGATATTTGAACCGGTACAAGAACTCTCCTGGGATTATCAAAAGGAAAAGATACCCAATACCGCACAACAATATTTCGATCGGAAGGGTCAAAATATATATCACAAAAAGGGGCAGAAATATTCCGCGAGTCTTACACAGTTGCTACCTACCGGTGGAGAGGCGAAACTGGAATATACCTTTGACAAGGATAACAACGACTTGGTGGAAGACAGGTATGAAATCGATGATAACGAATATTCCGCTTATATGGGGGTGACTATTACTCAGCCCTTGCTCAAGGATGCCGGATCCAAAGTAACCCGTTCCCAGATCAAGATAGCCAAGATGAACAAGAAGATTTCCAGGCAAAATTTTAGGCAGAAGAGACAGCGCGAGTTGTACAGGGCGGTATTATCATACTGGGATTTGTATTCCGCCCAGAGGAGATATTTGTTCCACAGGCAATCCCTGGAGTTGGCGCGCAAATTGGTGAAAGAGGTCCAGAACTTGATCAAGGGAGGAAAATTGCCGTCCTCTGAAATTTACGACGCTCGCTCCGGGCTGACATTGCGGGAGACCAAGCTGGAGAAGGCCAAACAACGTTTGTTTAGCACCTCCAACAAGTTGCAGACCTTTTTTTCTTCCCGGGCAAACATGAATGAGCGTATGTATATTACCAATATCGAGCCACAGGCGGAAGAGAACGGTTTCGATTATACCCGGGCCTTGAACAGGGCCTATCAGAATCGGGCGGAATATCTCAGGGCCAAGAAGAAGGCCAAAAGGGCGGGTGTTCGCGTGAATTACCGCAAGAACCAAAATCTGCCCAATTTGGACCTGGAAGCGAGTTACGGCTCCAATAGCCTGGAAGTACAACCGGGTAAAGCACTCTCCAATAGTGTTGAACAAGATTTTCCTGCCTGGAGCGTGGGATTGCGTCTCAGTTTTCCAATTACCGGAGAAAAAAGTCAGAGCAAATTGCTAATTGCACGCAAAAAGAAAGAGCAGGCTCGATCTGAGCTCCAGTCCGTCAGGGTGGATATAGTCAATGAAATATCTTCAAATCTGAATAATGTCCAATCCGGCTTGAAGCAATTGAAAGGCCACAAACAAAATGTCCGGTATAAAAGGAAGCTTTTGAACTCCGAACTCAAAAAATTGCAGGCTGGGAAGAGCTATGTGCGGCGTCTGTTGCAGAGGGAAAAGGACTTGAATCAGGCGTTGAAACAAAGGCTTCGGGCTAAGGTGGAATATATGAAATCCATTGCCGAGCTCAAGAAAGCGGAAGGTACAATCGTGGACTATTTTCTTCTGAAGGATTAACATTACAGCTAAACTTTAAGCCTTGCCGGGTGGTCCACTTTTGCTCCAAGTGCTTGGCTTTGCAAGCCAATCAAGTCGCACAGTGGACAACCCGGCTGCGGCTTAAATAGCTCCAAGTTATACCAGTAGCTTAATACAAAACTTTTGCTGTAATGTTAAATTTTTAAAATTAGAATCGCTGTAAAAGGGAGGAAATTGATGCATCAAGCTATTGTTCGGTTTAATATCATGGCTATGATTATTATTTGTGTTGTCATGCCAGTACCTGCTGCAGTCGCGGATACAGATCCTGCTCAATGGGAAAAAGGGATGACCGAGCCGATTCGGAAAGTGGTGGTTCGGGCCCCGGTTTCGGGTGTGGTGGACAATATTCCTATAGAGGAAGGGGACGCGGTAAAAAAAGGTCAGTTATTGGTAAGTATGAAAAATGAAATGGAAAAGTTGGATCTGGAGCGTAAGAAGTTGATGTGGAAGGACAAGACCAGAGTTAATTCCACCAGGGTGAGGGCGAAAATCTTAAAAGAGATGTATAAGAACAATAAGTCCCTATATCAGCAATCCGGGTCAATTAGTGAAGAAGAATTGAGGAAGTCGGAATTGCAGTACCAAAAGGCCAAATCCCAGTTGAAACGCCTCGAACTTCAGGAAAGAAAAGAGCGTATCGAGTACGATATTGCCGTGCAGAGATTGAACAAAAAAAAGATCCGGGCACCGTTTTCCGGCGTGGTTTCCGAAATCGCCGTTGAAACCGGGGCGCACTGCAAGCCCCATCAAGCCATGCTGCATTTGCTCAATCCGGAGAAGTGCGTTTTGGTATGTAATGTCAAGGGAGCAAAGGCGGCAAAGGTCCAGGTGGGTGATAATGTCGAGTTGCAGGTATACTCCGGAGGTGAGTGGTTGGACAAGAAAGGTACCATCGTATACAAGGCCCCAATGGTGCACTCAGCAAGCGGTTTGGTAAAACTCAAGGCCAGGTTTGACAATGGGAATAATCAAATCATTCCAGGAGTGAAAGGCCGAATGCTTTTGCAGTAGCAACTGTCCAATAACTAGTGCCTGACCGAGAATTGTGATTGAACGTAAACTTGCCCATATACAAGGAGTAAAAAATTTTGAAACCGCAGTGTATATTAATACATGAGGATTTCAAAATTTTGCAGCTTTGATGTAGATGGGTGAGT
>CAJXKR010000002.1 GCA_913055815.1 uncultured Desulfohalobiaceae bacterium
AGCATTTTCTTCCCTCCTGACAGAGGTTTACGACCCGAGGGCCTTCTTCCCTCACGCGGCGTCGCTGGGTCAGGCTTCCGCCCATTGCCCAAGATTCCCCACTGCTGCCTCCCGTAGGAGTTTGGGCCGTGTTCCAGTCCCAATGTGGCTGATCATCCTCTCAAACCAGCTACCCATCGTCGCCTCGGTAGGCCGTTACCCTACCAACTAGCTAATGGGACGCGGACCCTGCCAATGGCGCATGCTTGCATCAGAGGCACACTTTACCGCAAATCTCCCTGGAAATATGCGGATTATCCGGTATTAGCCCCGCTTTCGCAGGGTTATCCCGAACCATCGGATGGGTTGTCCACGCGTTACTCACCCATCCGCCGCTTTACTCACCACCGAAGTGGCTTTCTCGCTCGACTCGCATGTGTTAGGCACGCCGCCAGCGTTCATTCTGAGCCAGGATCAAACTCTCATATTTAATCCTCAATATCTCTATGCGATATTACTTACCTTGCTGTCTATGCCCGACTCACTATTTAATTGTCAAAGAACCAAACACTAGTTAGATATCTCTTTCAGTTATACTGAAAAATTTTCCAATCTGCTAACTATGTATTTAAAGATCAAATTAGAGCTATTTCTCTTGAAATGTAGCTATGTGATGTGATCTATGCAGGAAGAACTTTATCTATAATTTTTATAATAATAAACTTTTTCGTCTTGTCAATATCAAAAATTAAATTTACCAAGTGGTAAGTTTTAAATAAAGAAAGTTCCCGAAAACAGAAAATAATTTGTATACTTACTTTATTGCTTTGTCAACAATTATCTAAAAAAAATAAAGGAAAATATGAAGAGATTCGAAAATATCGTTCAAATAGCCGGAATCAAGTCCTTGCAGGAAGCAAGGCTCCTGATGGAGTGTGGAGTGGATCTCCTGGGATTCCCACTTTTTCTCAAAGATAACATCGAGGACCTGAACACAGCTCAAGTAGCTGAGATAACTTGCCAAATAAAAAATATAACTACCTGCTCAGTAATAACTTATTTGGATAAATCTCAAGACATTATTGACATATGCAAACACATAGATATTTCAACTGTTCAGCTACACGGGGATATGTCTTTAAAAGAAATCAGGAAATTAAAATCCAAGGCCCCGTACATAACAATAATAAAAAGTCTGATAATCGGAAAATTCGACTGCATGGCCCTGAAGAAACAACTAGCCGAATTTGAGCCCTATTGCAGAGCATTCATAACTGACACTTTTGACCCTCAGACAGGTGCATGCGGAGCCACAGGCAAAATGCACGATTTAAACACCAGCAGGGAACTGATCTCATTATCAAACAGACCCGTAATTATTGCCGGGGGTCTTACACCGCAAAATGTTCATGATTCCATAATGTTTGCTAGACCCGCTGGTGTAGATGCGCATACCGGGGTTGAGGATAGCGAGGGCAATAAAAGCGAAGCCAGGGTCAAAGAATTTGTTGAAAACGCACGAAATGGTTTTGCTGCTCTATAAACCATCAACATAGCCAATACCAAAGATTTCAAGCAGAATTTGCCCCTTGTACCAACATTTCCGGATCATCGCTCATAATGCCGTCAACTCGCATTTCAAGGAACTCCCGCACCTTCTCCCTGTCATTCACCGTCCATACATGCACTTCAAAACCCATATCATGGGCAATTTTCAGATTATCAGCCGACATCAGCCTATGTCCGTCGTAAAATTCCGGTATTTGAAGTGCACTCCCACTGGTATCAAAGCTATCTTCCATGTTCCCGGAAATCCAATCAAAAAACTCCCTGGTCTTTCGATATCCCAAGGCAAAAGGGATATTTTTATCAAGAACCCGTGAATTGCCATCTACAAGATGATCGTGCTCACTGGCCACTAAAACCCTTTCCTGGAGATTATATTCCAGGATCAAATCCAACGACCTTTCTACCAGATCAAAACTGTCCAGCTTAAAATCCAGGTTGAACATGGCTTGTGGAAAATGCCTCAAGACTTGTTCAAAAGTTGGGACGCTGAAATCGTGCAGATTAAAAATACTCAAGTTTTCACTGGCAGGAAGCATGGACTCTTTCGGGGTTAACTGCTTCAATTCCTCCAGGCTCAAATCGCTGATTTTGGCATCCGAGCCAAAGATTCTTGACAAGTATTGATCGTGATGTATTACCGGTACCCCGTCCCTGGTCAACCAAAGATCCATTTCCAGATACCGGACTCCACAGGCCAGGGCAGATTCAAAGGAAGGAAGGGTGTTTTCCACAACACGGGAAGGATTGCCCCTGTGTCCGAACAACCTGGGTTTGGGTAAATCAAAGAATTGTGATTTATTAATAACTGCCTCCAAAGCGAAGGGAAAAATTCAATCCGTTAAAAAATTTTCCTTTAACTAGTAAAACTGATCAGTTTCATTGTGCAGTTTTACTGACCTTCCTCTACCAAAGCTGTAACACTACCAGAGAGTTGATTAAGCTCACCCCAATCCGCTTCCACTTTGCCTATTTGATGTACAGGAAAGGCAGCGCGGATTTCGTCACCTTTACTGGCAGGAGTGGGGCCCCAGAAGATGCACAACCATCCCGTGTCCTGATGGAATGCCAAATCCCCCACGTCCATGATCTCCATACTGTCATCCTCAAAAGCTTCAACTGATGCGGATACTGGACCGTAAAGCTCTTCGCCCCACTTATCCATGTTGGCCCTGAAAGGAAGTTGGTCCTTGAGCGCCTCTCCACCGGGAGTATCAAAAAGTTCCCCTTTTATCACGATTGCATCATTAAGAGTGATTCTAATGTTTTTGCCCATAAACACCCTCTCCGGTTTTTGGCCTTGTAAATAATATTGCTTTATCGACTCCCTTCAGTTGTATTATAATACTTTAACATGATTTCTAGCACTATTTTTATCCATTATCAAACTAATATTGTGTATCACGGAATATCTAGAAATTTATGCACTTGCAGTCCCAGTCTCCAATTGGGATTTTGCAGGCAAAAATTGACAGCCGCTCGAAGATTTTCCTGATAATTATCCCCACTTTTGGGCTGCAGAAAAAAATGCTCAAAATCCCAGTGTTCGAACTCTACAGGATCCAGCATATCCTGCGGAAAGATCAATTTCAACTCCTTCCCGGATCTGATCTTTACTTCGGTGTTGGCTTTGGGACTTACACAAACCCAATCCAAATTGGAAGGTAGATTCAAAGTACCGTTGGTCTCTACAGCGGTTTCAAAACCGGCATTATTAAAAAGCTGAACCAAATCTTCCCCCAATTGCAGGGCGGGTTCTCCACCGGTAAACACTACAAACGGCCGGCCCAAGTAATGATTACTTGAATTCACTGGCCAGAAGGAACTAACCCTTTCAAACAATTGCAAAGCGGAATCGAATTTGCCGCCTGTATCTTGATCCAAATTTACAAAATCTGTATCGCAAAATCTGCACTCTGCAAACTCCCTGTCCTTTTCCAGCCCAGACCATAAATTGCACCCGGCAAAGCGGCAAAAAACCGCTGTCCTGCCGGAATGCGCTCCCTCTCCCTGCAGTGAATAAAATATTTCCTTTACAGTATATCCCATATTAACCCATATGCCCTGCCGGGAACCGAAGTATGAAATATCCCTTGATTGTTGAACAACAAGGTTTCAACTCTTTTTTTTACTTAAACACGTAATCACATAATCACGTAACCACTTCACTGATTTTACTCCCTGTACAAAGTGGGATCCTCCATGCCGGCTTCGGAAAATCCCTTTTTCCGCAGCACACAACTATCGCATTTTCCGCAGGCCAAACCGTTTTCGTCCGGATCATAACAGGAATGGGTCCAGCTGTAATCTATCCCCAGCTCTATACCTTTTTGGATTATTTCTCCCTTGGACATATAAATAAGAGGTGTATGTATCTTATAAGTTAGTTCCCCGGTGGCACTTTTCTTGGTTGCCAGATTGGCCATATTCTCAAAGGCTTTTATGTATTCGGGACGGCAGTCAGGGTATCCGGAATAATCCACAACATTCACACCAATAAAGATATCGCTCGAGCCCAGCACTTCCGCCCATCCAAGGGCATAAGACAAGAAGATCGTGTTTCTGGCAGGTACATATGTGACCGGAATTTCAGAACCATGTTCAGCATCCGAATACTCGGGCACTTCCATATCCCGGGTAAGGGCGGAACCGCCAATCTCCTGCAATGGAACCTTCAATGTCAAATAATGATTTATCCCCAATTTGGAAATGATTTTTTCAGCTGCCTCCACCTCAATGCTGTGCCTCTGGTGATAGGAAAACACCAGGGGGCAGGGCTCAAATCCTTCGGACCTGGCTATTTCCAGACAGGTAGTGGAATCCAGTCCCCCGGAAAACAAAACTATCGCTTTACTCATGTATTATCCCTTACCTAGCCTGCTCGGATTCTTGATTTTAAAATCGGAACAAGTTATATTAAATAATTGTTAACATAATGTATGGTTGTAATAAACTGTTCAGGGCATCCCAGAATTATTCCCTGCAGACGGTTTGATCATGAAAAATTCCGAGATCATCACCCAATTCGGCAATCAAATATTCAACAATCCGAATTATACTCAGAATTACAAACAGAACACGGACTACCTGTCATCTAAAGACCACTATACAAATCTTTTCGCACAAAAAATAGAAAACAGCTATTCCGGGAGCCAATTCAATAAAAGCCTGAACTATGCACTGTCAGTACTGGATGAAAGAACCAATGATTTTAGCAAGCTGTTAGATTCTTACCATCTTCCTGCAAGCAACAACTCTGAATACTTTCGCACCACCAAAATTTCGGATCCGGAAAAAATGGATGCAATAGCTAGTTCAGAAGCTTCTCCCGGTTCTTACTATATCAAGATTGAAAACCTGGCACAGTCCCAAATCAGCAAAAGCAAGCTACTGTCTTCCAACTCGGAAACGGAATTAAAAGAAGGTAAGTACGAGTTTAGCTTGAAGACCGATGATTCCAGTCTGCTTTTCAGCGTGACTCTAAACAAGGAGCAAATTAGCACCAACAAAGACCTCTTGCAAGGTCTGGAAACTGAACTAAATTCCGTGGACACAAATCTGAACATAACTGTACAAGAGACCCCAAAAAAGACTTATACAGATTTTTCAGAAGCCATTTACGAGGACATGTCCTACTTGCTTATTAGCCATAACCGGAGCGGAGATGAAAAATGGTTCCAACTTCAGGATGAATCCGGAGGTTTAATCGATTTCTTGGACTTGAACAGCATGTCCTATGCCGGGCAAAATGCTTCATTCTATTTAAACGGAAATCTGGAGTCTTCCCCGGACAATTCGATTTCACTGGATAATAACCAATTGGATATAAATTTCAAGGAAGAGTCTGAAAATTCGGTACTGCTGGAAGTGAAAAAAGGGGAAAAAGAGGTCACGGAACAAACCAAACAAATTGTGGATACTTACAACGACTACCTGAACTGGTTGGAAAACAACCATTCCTTTATCGAACCCGGCCTTAGGTCCAATCTGGCGGACATGACGATATCCCGCTCCAAGGAACTGGCATCAATAGGTATAAACGTGGCAAACGAGACTGCCAGAATGGAGTTAACCGATTATTTCGAGTCCGCACTTAGGAATAAAACTGAAAAAGTAAAAGAGACCCTTATTTCCGAGGAAGAAGGCTTGTTTCACCAAATGAAAAAAAAATTGCAAGAAGTGCTCCAGGAACCAATTCAAAACTTCGGCAACAACCGGAAACAATTTGCAATTTATACCAAATGGGGGCTTAGCAGGCAAGAAGACACCTCGCAATCCTCGTTTGCAGCATTTGATCAATATATTTAATACATTGATAACATCCCGACCCACAGGAAGCGTTCAATACAAACCTACCTTGTTTGGCATATTATATACTTTGACATACAAATACATTTTTTCTAATCTGTTATCTTATCTACACTTAAAGTTAGAGGAGGTTGTTAAGAGATGAGCAAGAGACTGAGCCTGGAGGATTTTAATACAGTAAAGGATATAACTCTGCTATGGGGAGACATGGACGCCTTTCAACACATAAACAACATCAAGCACTTCCGTTACTTTGAAACAGCCAGGATTCATTATATGGAAGAAATAGGACTTTTCGACTTAATGGCCCAAACAGGGGTGGGGCCAATATTGGCAGAGACCAGTTGTAAGTATATAACTCCCTTGGTTTATCCGGACACTATTTCAGTTGGAACGAGGACTACAGCGATCAAGGATTCGGAATTTCATCAAGAGTACTTGATCCTGAGTCAAAAGAACGAAATGAATGCCGCTATCGGCTACGCCAAAATAGTGGCCTTTGACTATCAACAACAACAAAGGACTCAACTTCCCAGGGAGATCATAGACAGGATTGTACAAATAGACAAGGAAGCAGAACAGAATTATTCCCTGTCATAGAGTTTTTCCAGGTGGGCGCTTCGCATTTGTTTAAGTTTTTCTCCGGAGCGGGCGCCCAAACCTTGATCCTTTTCAGGCAGCCGAACTCCCATAATTTCCTTCAAATCCCTGTTCATTCTATCACTAAAATCCTTGTCCCGTCCTATCCTCACCAATTCAAAAATTTGCTGCAAAAATCCCTTTTTGTGCAGATCCATCAACAAATCCACCTTTTCAGTTGAAGGTAGTTCCGGATATTCCTCGGCTCGACTGGAATAATATTCCGCAGCGGTCCCGCCCTGGATAAATTTTTTTGGCAATCTCAATTTAATACCCAAATTCCCTGCCAAGGAGTTCTTCTGTTCCCTTTTTTGCCGAGCATCAACCACTCCCATGCCTTTTCTGCTGTCCTTAGCAAAATCCTGGCAAAGACCCATCCAGACAAGTAAAGGATCACCAGCCAACTTGTCCATCAAGGAAGCGGTTTGTTCCAGGGAGGACAGGGAGTGTAATTCCTCGAACCAGGGAGAAAGCAGATCTGTTTGCCGGATCATGCGCAAGAATCTCCCCGGCATCGTACATGAGCAAGCCTTTTTTAATTCCTGTCCCACCCTCTCGGCAGATACTTCCTGAAGAATATTCGATGCCCCCACCTGGCGCATAACCGAAAACAGGGATTCGTGCACTTTAAAATCCGTTAGACAAGCAGCAATCCGGGCTGCCCGATATACCCTCAGCCCGTCGTCAAAAAAATTCTTGTCCTGTACCGGACGCAGGACCTTGTTTTGCAGATCATCCAAAGCGCCTTTAATGGAAAACAGTTCACCCTGCTGGTTCTTGGCCAGGGAATTTATTGTCAAATCCCTGGACCATAAATCCTGGTAAACATCTTCCTGCTCGGACAAGGTGTACTCACTGCCCCTGTATATATACACGGGCTTGTCTCCACCCACTTTCTTGGCCTGCGGAAAGGATTCCAAAAAATCCTTTTCCCGGGCACCAATCACTACATAGTCCTTGTCCTGAACAGTGCTTCCCAACAATTCGTCCCGGACCGATCCTCCTACCAGGTATATCTTCAAGCCTTCCCTCCGATCTTACAAAAAATCTAGTGTCTTGTCATACTTTAAATGTCGGTCAGAATAAGCACGTTAATTGCAATTCTGTCATCCCGGACCCCGTATCGGGGTACGGGGCAGGCTTTGATCCGGGATCCAGTCTTTTTTCTGTTTTTCTAGATTCCGGCCTTCGCCGGAATGACATTAGTGTAAAAGCGACAAATTATGTGTGACAAAGCACTAGTACATTCATCCTGACATTATAATCCCGTTCTATGAATAATGCCCTTATTATTAGCAAGGATGACTGGAGACTGAGTACGATTTGTTTTACAAGTCCAACGGTTTCGATCTGCTGTTACCCAGGCTCTTGGGAGGTAAGCAGACAACCCGGAAAGAACTCCCCGGATTCGGTGAAGACAGCTTTTGCCTGGGCTGCAAGATATGCACCCGTCCCAAGTCCCCTTTTGCTAGATAATTGCGCTCAATAGGATAAAATTCTTACTGGGAAAAATTCAATCCGGCGGCACGGGCTTAATAAGTTTATCGATTGGAAAGCAGCCCGTGGTGGCTCATTTTGGTCCTTAGCTGCTTTCTGGAGATGCCCAGGATCCTGGCAGCGGCACTTTGGTTCCATTCAGTTTGGTCCAGTGCCTTGCAAAGCACGTTCTTTTCCACTTCCAGAAGGTTAAGGTTGTTCGAGGTATGGTTTTCCTCCTTCAAATCCGTTAGCCTGGGAGGAATACAGGCAGTGGTGATATATTCCCCGGTACAGAGCACCACCGCCCGTTCGATTACATTCTCCAATTCCCGAACGTTACCTGGCCAGTCGTAGGCCAAAAATATTTCCACAACCTCGTTCGCCACCCCTTCAATGGACTTGTTGTGCTTGGCATTGTAGCGCTCCAGGAAGAAATCGGCCAAAAGGCTGATATCCTCCTTGTGTTCTCTTAGTGGCGGCAGGTGCATGCTGATCACGTTGAGCCTGTAGTGTAGGTCCTCACGCCAGTTGCCATCCCTGATCTCCTGTTCCAGATCCTTGTTGGTCGCTGCCAGTATCCTGGCATTGATACTGAATTGCTTGTTACCTCCCACCCTGTTGAACTTCTTCTCTTGCAGGAATCTGAGTAGCTTTTTTTGTACTCCCAGGGGCAATTCCCCTATCTCGTCCAGGAAAAGGGTCCCGCCTTCAGCCATTTCTATTTGTCCCTTTTTATCTGCGGTAGCCCCGGTAAAGGCTCCCCTGACATGGCCGAAAAGTTCGGATTCCAGGAGTGTTTCCGGCATGGCGGCACAATCTATGGTTACAAAGGGCTTGTCGTGATACCCACTGGAATAGTGTATTGCCCTGGCTACCAATTCCTTGCCAGTACCTGTTTCACCTGTGATCAAGATATTGGATTCGTACCCCGCAACCTTTTCCAGCAGGTCAAAAAGATCCTGCATGGGCTTGCTTTTGCCCACAATGCCACCCAGGCTGTACCTTTGCCGCAATTGTTTTTTCAATTCCACGTTCTCTTGTTCCAGGTTTTTCCTTTCCAGGGCTTTTTGCACCAACACGGAGAGCTCCTCCAGATTGACCGGTTTTGTCAAGTAGTTGTATGCCCCCAGCTTCATTGCCTGGACTGCGTTGTTGATGCTTCCATAGGCGGTGATTATAATAACCTTGATTCCCGGCCTGCACTCCACTATGTCCTGCAAGATATCCAGGCCGCTTTTCCCTGGGAGTTTCAAATCTGTTACAACCAAATGCACATCCGACTTGCCCAACTCGTTCCAAGCACCTTCTGCAGAGTTGGCGGTCAGCACCTCGTAGCCCTCCTTTTTCAGGAAGGTGGAGAGCACTTTCAGGGTGTTTGCCTCGTCATCTATAATAAGTATCTTTTGGTTTTCTTCCCGCATAAATAAACCTGTTACTCGTTGTTAAGACCCTTAACCAAACTGGTATCGGTTTTTACTCCGGGTATGGTTATGGTAAAGCTGCTCCCATACCCTGGCGTGCTTTGTACATCAATACTACCCTGGTGTTCTTTTACATTCTGTTCCACAATTGCCAATCCAAGCCCGGATCCTTTGACTTTTCCGGTATAAAATGGCTTGAACATATCCTCTTGTTTGTCCGCTGGAATGCCTTCACCCGTATCCTGGATACAAAGGTGAACGTTATTATTTTCCAACCAGTTGTATACACGAATCATCCCGCCAGGGTCAGTGGCCTGGACAGCATTGACCAGGATGTTCAGCACTGCCTGCTTGAGCTTGGAGCCATCGAAATAAAAAGGAGGGATGCCCGGATCCAGGTTTGTCTCAAGCTCAATATCCTTGTCCTTGATCTCGCTATCTACAAGTTGCAGGGTTTCCCGTATCATTTGATTGAAATCCGACAACGTTATTTCAGCAGGGCCAGGTTTGGAAAAATTCAGGAAATCCTGGACAATATCGCTGAGTCTTTTGCTTTCTTCCTGGATGATGGATAAAAATTCCTGTAATAGCTTGCCGGAAAAATTGTTCTTCAAATAGTCGGCAGATCCCTTGATTGCGTTCAAGGGATTCTTTATCTCGTGGGCAACCTGGGAGGCCATCTGTCCCAGCAGGGACAATCTCTCCATCCTGTTCTTTTCCAGGTTTGCCTGCTCCAGCTTGTTTATATTCAGCTTCAAGTTCTTTACCATTTGGTTAAAGACCAGATTGAGCTCTCCTATCTCGTCTCCAGCAGCATGCTTGAACACTGGACAATTCATACACTTGCTCTGCTGCTGGAAATCGTTCAAGCTGGACATCCAGCACTGTTCCATATCCCTGGCTTCACAGTCAGGATTTAGACACTTGAAATAATATGCGCAGTCCATACTACGTTCATTGGAAATTTCCAGATCCAGGTCTCCCAGTTGTACCCGGTGCATGTTTTCCTTCAGCTTGCTTATTCTCTTGGTCATCATCCAGGCAAGCAAATAAGAGGAGAACATGCCCACAAAAAACAGTGCTGCGGAGAGGTAGAAAAGGTTGTAGCGCAACTCTTTTAGATTGGCAGCCACCAATTGAGATTCCTTGTACTTGTCTATCCCCAACACCGCCCACCCCAAGAGTTCTCCCCCCACCCGGACAGGGGCAAAATAATCCTGTATTGAAAGTCCCCTTATTTTTTTGTTCTTTATAAAAAAATCTTTTTTCTCGGGCAGTTGTACTTTATTACCCAGATTGGATCTATCTGTATGCGCTACTATCCTGCCCCTGGAATCGATAATATATGCATATTTGGACATTATGCTCTTTTGGGTGGATTTAACCAAACTGTCCAGTTGCTGGTAATTATTCAGCAATAGCGGATCAACCGATTCCAAACTCAATTTTTTTACCATGCTGCGGTTTTTTTTCCTTAAATTTTCACTGAGATTTTGTGCATGGTATTTGTCTATGATTATAAAGAAGGCAATCAAGATTATCAGGATATTCACCAAAATGGCCAAGGTAAACTTGTGTTTCAGTTTCAACCTGTTCAGCAGGCTTGTTACTCCGGTAATCATTTGAAATCCACCAAATTCTCCAAGTGTAAGTATTCGTTGTATTCAGTCCTGTTGAACCCGCAGATCCTGGCCTGTTTGATTTTTTCCACAGGTTGCAGTTCTATTAGGGCTTGTTCCACTTTTTGGATCAATTCATTGGAGGCTCCGGGAGTGGATACAAGCGGCCAGTTGGGGAAATAGGATGTATAATCAACTACCCGGATTTTTTGCATGTCCACTGTTTCCCGGACCATGCTTAACGCTGCTTCCCGGATAAATCCTGCATCCACCTTGCCGCGGTAAACAGCCAAAACAACCTGTTCGTGCCTTTTGCCCTCGCTAATTTCCGCCTGTTCCTGGATATCTATACCCTTTTCTTGTAAAAGTAGTTTTTGAAACCAATGCCCCCCAGCCGACTTTTGAGAAACAATCATGATCTTTTTACCCACCAGGTCTTGCAGTTCCCGGATATCGCTATCCTTTTTGGCAATAATTGCTCCCCTGAATTCGTCCCTGGGTTTCCTCGGTTCCGGGCTTACGGTTTGAACCAAGGGACGCAGATCGATTTCCCTGTTCAAAAGCAAAAATACGTAAGGATTCTGGTATGCAAAGTCCACTTTGTTCTGCTTTACTATGCGGACAAACTCCTCAAAATCCTTGGGAATAACCAATCTGAATTCCCTGCCAGTCTTTTGGGTCAAGTACTCTGCCAGTGGTGAAAACATCCGATACATCTTTATCGAGGAATACAGGGGCAAGATCCCCAGCTTCAGGGCATCAGGGGGGTAGGTCAAGTAGTTGTCCCCGGTTGTATTGTTGAGTGCGATGCGCACTATATTGTATTCCCGGTCCTGGACAGGGGCAAAGGAATGCATGCGCTCCCTGGAAGGGCGGTATTCCAGGAGGGCCTTTTTAAGGTCAGATGCCAATTCCTTGTCCATGTCCCTGGAAACACACAAAAGGTATTGGGGCAGGGGCTTGGACTGCTTGATCACCCTGAGCCCTGCGGAACGATATTTATTGGCTGTTTTCAGGCTTATACCCCCCACATCGAAATCACCCACCAAAACACTCAGAGCTACCTGATCCTCTTTTTGCAAGTATTCCACCCTGGAAAAATCCTTTAATCCAAGGCCGATTTCGTTGAACATTGCCAAGGGCATTAAAGAGCTGGAGGTGGAGTGCCTTTTCCCCAGGGCCAGGCTTTTACCCCGGAGTTGGACAATCTTTTCCAGGCCGGAATCCTTCCTGGCTACCAGAGCAGATTTGTTGTGCGGTTCTCTGTTTTTATGGACCTTGACCAGGGGGGTTACCTTGTATTTGTGCCTGGCCCGGCAATAGGCGGAAGGATCCAAATAGGCAATATCTGCCTCGCCTTTTTCGATCCCCCTCAAAGTCGCTTCGAGATCTTCCTTTACCCTCATGTTTATCGATATATCAAGTCTTTTTTCCAAGTACTTCTTTACCGGGAAAAATTGTCGATACATCAGGCTGACTTTTCCCACCGGCTGCAGGAATAAATTCAGTTGCTCCGCACCCTGCTTTTCCTTGGCCAGGACTTTTTCACCTGTGCCAAAAAGCACAAGACTCAAAACGAGCATCAAACCTGAAAATACCAGGAAGAAACCTTGTTTGCTTTCATGGACTTGCTTTTTATTCATGGATACCTTTTTAAATTTTTCCATGCAGTAGTTTTGTTTCACTGCGTGAGAGAATTGTCCCAGGCAGAACAACAAAACATAGCATTTTGTCCTCTTTGGGACAACAGTAAAAGTTAAAAAAATATCAACCCGGCAAAATCAATATCTTAGTACTTTGGCATGTTTTTTGATATAAGTGACGGGTTTAAGATGAAAAAAGTTTTATGTTTTAGAGTTTTAAGGTGTAGAATAAGACTTTTCTCGCAACGAAAGTATTCGTTGACGAGATTGCCCATCATTCGTTGTGGCCGCCAGGGCATGGGAGTTAACATGAAAAAGTTTTATGTTTTAGAGTGTTAAGGTTTTAAGTAAGAAAAAGAACCAATAGCCTGTTTATTCAACAAGTTGAGTACCTTTTCATGCTTCGTTGTGGCTGCCAGGGCATGGGAGTTAAGATGAAAAAAGAAGCCTTTAAGCTCAAAAGCTGTTGAATTTTTGAACAAGAATAAAAGAGAGATTATGAGCCCATAACTCCTTAACTGCTTCCTGCTTAACAGCTTTTTTCGCCCCGCCCTGTCAAGGCAGG
Organism: uncultured Desulfohalobiaceae bacterium; assembly: GCA_913055815.1. GTDB lineage: Bacteria > Desulfobacterota > Desulfovibrionia > Desulfovibrionales > Desulfothermaceae > CAJXKR01. The sequence goes on from CAJXKR010000002.1 coordinate 13,220, forward strand.
GACGGGGTCGGGATCGCCCTTGCTTCGTTGTGTTTAATAGGAAAATACAGTCCAATACTGAGAGAGTTGGGTGTGTAATGAATAAAGGCACTAACAGGAAACAATAAACTGTTATAAAACTAAAGCCCCCAAAAGGAGGAATTGATGAGACAGCTGAAACCTGTGAAATGGATTTTTCCAATTGTCGCGCTCTTGATGTTTTTATTGCCGCAGATCTTGTTCGCTGCTCAAGGGAAAATACAGGCCCAAATAGAAGGCAAAAAGCACAAGGCCGGGGACAAGATCACTATCAAAGGGCAAATACAGCCAGGGAGCGATCTGAACGTAGCTGTATTTTCGGAAAGGGAGTTTGCTCCGCAGGAAGCAGAAGGGGTGAACGAAAAAAAGGCCTTTAAGGATGCAGTAAGAAATCATGCGTTTGAGATGGATACATCCGTGCCTGTGTTTTACTACATGCTCACGAACGAGCCCTCGCAGTACGGGAACATCTCCAAGGAAAAGTTCGGTGGCCCCTCTTTTATCGATGGGCTGTACAGTACTACAATGTTCAATTTGACAAACTGGGACAATCTGGACACGCAGCTGAAAAACTATCTGGGACCTTTGGACTCCAGGGAAAAATGGTCCTTTTACAAGTACAACCACGAAAACACCTACGGAATTAATACTGTGACCAAGGAAAGGACCCAAGTGGGCAAGGTGACCATATTTTCCCGCAGTGTGCTCTCGGATCACGAGAAGAGCGGCAACTACTGGGACAAAGGCACAAGCATAGACCTGGACAAAGAGACCGGTAAATTTACAGCCACTTTCAACTCCTTTAGGCATACCCCGCCGGACACTGACTTCAACGTCTATGTAAACGGGGAAAAGATCGGGAGCTACAACCTGGCAGGCAACGGTTTCTGGCTCTCCATGGGCGGAAGGTATATGAATCCCCTCTGGATCATTATAGGCGCCATCCTGGTAGGTGCCTTCTTCTCCCTGATCGGTGCAGCAGGAGGAATGCTCATGGCTGCCTTCCAGGTTATGGTGGTAAACACCATGGGCCCCGTAGGCTTGAATGCCGCCAATGTGCTCAGGCCTTCCAACGTGGCACTGACCCTGTTTTCTCCCCTGGGCGGTTTTTACCGCTATGCAGTAAAGGAAAAGCGCGTGGCCTGGCCTGTGGGGATATCGTTCGGTATAGGTATACTACTTGGCTCCATCTGGATAGGCAAATACGTAACCGAGCTTCTACCCATGTCCAGTTACAAGGAATGGCTGGCAGTTTTGGTCGTGCTAATGGCTATTAGAACCGTGTACGAACTGACCCCGAGGGTTATGGAGAAGCGCAAGAATATCAAGGCAATGACAGAAAAATTCAACCAGGAAGTACAAAAGGCCAGGGAAGAAGGCCGTGCCACTCAAATGGGCAAAATTGAACCCGTACAAAGGGGAATTTTCGATTACAGGTTCAAATTCTGGGGAGAAGAGTTCAGGATCAACCCATTTCTCTTTTTCATCATCGGAGTAGGTGTGGGGATTGTATCCAGGTGCTTCGGAATCGGCGGGGGATTTCTGCTCACACCGATCATGACCATGATCGGGGCCCTGCCTATGTATGTTGCTGTTCCGGTGTCCCTGGTGGGTACCTGCTTCTCCAGTATCGGTTCCTTTATAGGCTATTTGGCCAACGGTTATTTACCTGACTTCTGGATTGCCCTGGCCATAGTCATTGGCGGTTTTGTGGGCGGAGTAATCGGAAGCAGGATGCAAAAGATGTTCACCGAGGTGCAGCTTAAAATTATCCTGGCACTGGTACTCTTTTTCCTGTTCTTCCGCTTCTTCAAGATCGAGATCTGGATCTAGTTTTGCCACCGTGTCCGCACCCATTAACCGGGGCTCCGGTTGATGGGTGCAAATTTTATTAACAAGGATGTATCTTTTATGGATGCAATTTGGCTTTTTATACTGGAATGCGCCAACCTGGCCAAAGTTGGCTTGAATCAAGCCTTCAGCCCCTTGCACTTCCTGGGGCCGGCATTTACCCTGTTTGTTATAGCCCTGTTGACCGCACTTCTAACCCACATCCTCTCCAAGCACATCAAGACCAGGAGGTTGCAAAAACTGCAACAGGAGTTCGAGTACTGGTACAAGATAAGACATCAGGCCCTGAATTCCGAACAAGACCAGGACAGGGGGAAACAAAAGGCCAGGGACATAGACAAGGGAAAGCTGAACGAATTATACTACAACTATTTTATAGAAGGGCTGTTGAACAATCTTTTGACCAAATACATCCCTGTTCTCAGTGTATTGGTCTACATCAATCATGCATACAATCCAGAAAGGCTGCAGGCAGTCTTTGGCCGGGAATATGTTTTCAGTCTCTGGAACCAGGGTAGTGATCCCATCCTCGTGGGTTCCATATTCTGGTTTATTATCTGCCTTGTACTGAGTTATATATTTATTTTTGCCCTTAAGCATTACTTGGGGGCAAGAATACGCAAATCAAAAGAAACACCCGCATTGCGCGGAAAATCTGCTTCTGCAGCAAATACGGGAATGAATTTATGAAAGATACTCTGGAAGTTTTGGTCCAATGGCTGGACTTGAAGGTACCGAATTGGTTCGCCCTGATCTCCGGGGCCTCCTTGGGCATCCTGGGAGTCTGTGCCCTGGGTTTCCTGGTAGTGGTGTTCGCCCCGGACAAATCCATAATCCTAATGCCCGGCGTGGTATTGTTTTGCGGTATTAGTTGCGGATACAAGTTCTGGGAAAAAAGACAAAACGACATCAGGCTGCTCAAGATTGGCATGTATCTGCTGGCCGGTCTTATCACCGCCGGAGTGGGAATTGCGATCCAGTACAACCTGGACAGGTATTTATTTCAGACCCAGACTCCCCCAGGGGCAATACTGCTACTTATTGTTTGCGGTCCTTTGGGTGCAGTCCTGGGAGTATGGCTGCGTGATAAATATGAGAGACTGCAACAAACAGGTACGAATCCATAAAAAAGTGTTTCAACAGGAGTTAGTGATATGGCAGAACAAGTTTACAGCCAGTGCTTTATGTGTTCCATCCGTTGTCCCATAAAGGTTACAGTGGAAAACGGACAAGTTCGCTTCATCCAGGGCAATCCCCATGTACCGGGAATCAAGGGAAGCTTGTGTCCCAAGGGTGTCGCAGGGTCCGCTCTTGTGAACGATCCCCAGAGGGTGCAATCCCCCATGATCAGGAACGGCCCCAGGGGGAGCGGACAATGGAGAAGTGCATCCTGGGACGAGGCACTTGATTATATCGCGGACAAGGTAAACAAAATAAAGGAGCAATACGGGGGCAAAAGTATTGCCTTCGGGGAACGCGCCCAATTAAGCACCCATGTGAGCAAGACATTTACCAGGGCTGTTCTGGAATCCCCCAACTACTTCTCGCACGATGCCCTTTGCAAGGGTTCTATAAATACCGCGTGCAGATCCTTGTTCGGTTATACCGACGGGCAGATCGGCATGGACTATTCCAACGCCAAACACCTGGTTCTTTACGGCAGGAATATATTCGAGAGCATCCAAGTCAAGCCGGTGAATCAAATCATGGATGCCCTGGAAAACGGGGCAAAACTCACATATATCGATCCCAGGGTAACAGTTACCGCCAGCAAGGCCCACCGCTACTGGATGATTCGTCCCGGCACGGATCTGGCTTTGAATTACGGACTTATCCATACCATAATAAACGAAAGGCTCTACGACCAAACATTTGTGGATAATTGGGTCAAGGGCATGGATAAGCTAAGCCAATTTATCCGTCCCTACACACCGGAATGGACTGAAGGGGAAACCGGGATACCGGCTACGGAAATCCGGGAATTTGCCCGGGAAGTTGCCAAGGACAAGCCCTCGGTGATCTTTCACATGGGATACAGGGGTGCGCACCATCAAAATGAAATCCACCTCAGGCGTTCCATAATGATACTGAACTCCCTCATGGGGAGCATAGAAGCCAAGGGAGGCAATTTTATCAAGAAAGGGCCTGGAGAAGTAGACGCAAAACCGGCCAGAAAACTTACAGAACAAGACCTTCCCCATGTGGATGAGGCCAGGTTCGACAAGGTGGGCACTCCGGATTTTCCCTTGCCAGATCCCAACCACGGAGTAGCCCAAATGTTGCCCCAGGCTATCCTGGACCAGGACCCATACCCGATCAAGGGACTTTTTGCATTCAGGTTCGATCCCTTGATGTCCATACCTGATACCAACTTCACCAAAAAGGCTTTGCAAAAACTGGAACTGGTGGTGAGCATAGATATAAATTACAGCGACATAGCCTGGAATTCGGATGTAATACTCCCGGAATCCACTTATCTGGAGCGCATGGACAGTCCGCAGCAAGCAAACAGCCTGAAACCACAGATCTTTTTGCGTCAGCCGGCTATAAGCCCGGTGTTTGATACCCTGCCCGGGCCTATTATCCTGAAGCGATTGGCTGAAAAGATGAACGCTGGCGAATATTTCCCCTACAACAGCATGGAGGAGTTGGTTGACTGGCAGCTGGAACCCACTGGATTTTGCCTGCAGGACTTCAGGGAAAAAGGCTTTGTATCCTATACAGACAAAAGTATCTTCTGGGACAGGGAAGATGGTCTCAAATTCAAGACCCCTTCGGGAAAGATAGAGTTCGATTCCTCACTTCTGGAAAACGCTGGCTTTGATTCCTTTCCTGAATACGAATCAGCCTCCAAGCCCAAGCAAAAGGACGAGTTCAGGCTGATCGTGGGTAGATGTGCTCAGCACACGCACGTATCCACGCAAAACAACCCCCTGCTCAACGAATTGGTCCCGGAGAACGTACTCTGGATTAATTCCAAAAAGGCGGAAGAACTGGGAATTGGTAACAATTCCCTGGTAAGAGTGGTATCCGGACAAGCTTCCGGTACAATAAAAGCCAAGGTTACTGACTGCATCCATCCGCATTCCGTATTTATGCTCCACGGATTCGGGCACGAATCCGAACTTGCCCTGCGCTCCTTCAACAAGGGGGTTTCGGATGCAACCCTGCAAAAAAACGTTACTGACAAGGTAGGCGGCAGTCCGGGATTGCACGAAACCTTTGTGCAAGTAAAGACAGCTTGAAAAAATGGCAATCCAAAAGGATGGAAAAACACAATAAAGCTAACAGTTAAGCGGAGCTAAAAATATGAGCAAATACTATCTGTTTCAGGATCAAAAGAAATGTATTGGTTGCGAGGCATGTGTGGCAGCCTGCAAAGTCAAGAACAATCTTTCTTACGGTCCCCTGCCCTGCCTGATAGTAACAGTGGGACCGAAATGGGTGGGTGAGCAGCCCAGGACTTCCTTTACCTATATGTCCTGTTTCCATTGCGAGAACCCCTGGTGTGTTGCTGCCTGCCCCACTGGTGCCATGCAGAAGAGGAGCGAAGATGGTATTGTCTTTGTGGACCAGAACCTGTGTGTGGGCTGCAAGACCTGTATGTCCGCATGTCCATGGGGAGCCCCGCAGTGGGATCCTTCCAACGGCAAGGTGGTAAAGTGCGACTTGTGCATGGATCGCGTGGACGCAGGGCTGGATCCAGCCTGCGTTACTGTCTGCACCACTGACTGTCTCCATTTCGGGACCCCGGATCAAATACCGGAAATCAGGAGAAAGAGATATGCCCGGGCCAAGGCTTGGGAATGATAGAAAAGTTTTAAGGTTTTAAGGTGTTAAGGTTTTAGGTAAGAAAAACAACTAGTTATTCCAACTGACTACCGATATACAGACTACAGACGCACTGTTTTTGCCCGCAAGGGAATGGGAGTTAACATGAAAAAAGTTTTATGTTTTAGAGTTTTAAGGTTTTAAGGTGTAGAATAAGACTTTTCATCATTCGTTGTGCCCGCAAGGGAATGGGAGTTAATATGAATATAAGCAGATGCCAAGTGATAGAGACCTACGATTGGATCCAGGGGAAGCAGGATGCCGGAGAGTTGACACATCCGCGCTGCAGGCAGAAGGCTTCGGAAGCCCTGGAACTTGTGCACGATATCGCAACAGGCAGTGCAGGGAACGAACATTTGACCGCCCTGACATCCCTGGGCAAGACACTGGAACAAGAGGGACTCACCCCGGAATGTAAACAGCTGGGCCAAAAACTGAGCCAAATACTGCAAGAGAACCGGGAAGTCTTTCAAAGTCATATACTGACTCATACCTGCCCCAGCGGGGATTGTCCCCAACTCACCCCCTCCCCCTGCCAAATGGCCTGTCCGGCTGGAATCGATGTTCCCAGCTATCTCACCCTGATCGGACAGGGCAGATACGAAGAGGCAATACGCATAATCAGGCGGGACAATCCCTTTGCTTGGGTTTGCGGACTGGTCTGCACCCATCCCTGTGAGTTTATGTGTGTAAGGGGCAGGATGGACAGTCCCATTTCCATAATGCAACTAAAAGGATTTGCTGCGGAAAAGGCAATATCCGCACAGAGATATATAAACCCGGAACAACAGGAAGATAATGGGAAGAAGGTCTGCGTACTGGGAGCCGGTCCCGGAGGCTTGGCCGGGGCATACTACCTGGCCCTGATGGGCTACCGGGTGACGGTGTTGGAGTCCCTTCCGGTTGCAGGCGGTATGATGATGGTGGGCATTCCCAGATATCGCCTGCCCAGGGAAGTTATAGACCGGGAAGTCTCCATGATAGAAGATCTGGGTGTGGAAATCCGCCTGAACACCAAAGTGGGCAGGGATGTCAGCATCCAGGACCTGAAAAACGAGGGTTTTCAAGCCTTCTTGCTAGCGATTGGTGCACATACTTCCTACAAGCTGGGTATCGAGGGTGAAGACGATTATCAGCAGGTAGAGTCTGCAGTGGATTTCCTGCGCAGGGTGAATCTGGGTAATCACCGCAAACCCGGCAAGAGGGTTGCCATCGTGGGTGGCGGCAATGTCGCCATCGACGCTGCCAGGACCTGCATTCGCCTGGGGTGCGAATCCGTAAGCGTCCTCTACCGCAGAAGCCACGACCAAATGCCAGCGCACAAGGAAGAAGTGATCGAGGCTGAAGAAGAAGGAGTGGGCTTTTCCTTTCTTACCGTACCATCCCGGATCGTGGGTGAACAAGGCAAGGTGTGCGGGATAAAATGCCTGCGGGCGGAACTAAGCGAGCCTGATGCAAACGGCAGGCAAAAACCAATGCCAGTTGAAGGTAGTGAACACACTATGGAAGTGGATGCTGTGATCCCGGCCATTGGGCAGGGAGTGGATGCTAGCGGCTTGGAAGACCTGCAGGAGATCAGCTGGACCAAAAGGAATACCATCTCCGTACATACCTCCAGCATGGAGACGCATTCACCCGGATACTTCGCAGCAGGAGACGTGGTAACAGGTCCGGCAACCATAGTAGAAGCGATAGCAGGCGGAAAAAAGGCGGCACTGGCAATCAACCGCTATTTCGAGGACATTCCCCAGCCTTCGATGCCGCCTGTACCTGTCAGGAGGAGAAAACTGGACTTCCCTAATATACCCGCCTCCCTGAAGATGGACCTGGACAGGCCGAATGTGGAGGTACTAAACACTGAGAGGAGAAGGATCACCTTTCAGCAAGTGCACCTGGGACTGACTGAAGACAAGGCCAATAGTGAGTGTAAAAGGTGTTTGAGATGCGACGTTTGCATGAGGTGCGGCAAGTGTGTACAGATTTGCAGGGATCAGATGGGAATAGACGCACTGCAAATCGGATACTTGGATTTTGATAATCCGGGCAGGACAGACTTGAAGATTGCCGCGGAACGTTGTATATGCTGCGGAGCCTGCGCCACAAACTGCCCCACCGGGGCAATGCAAATGTACGATCAAGACGGAGAACGCGTTCTTTCCCTGTGTGGTACTGAACTGAACAGATTAAAGCTTGAATATTGCGAGTATTGTGGTAAGGTCTTGGGACCGAGGAGGTACCACGATTATATTACCAACAGGCTAAAGGACATAAGCCCGGCCCTGGGCAACCGCAGTATCTGCATAGATTGCGCCAGGAAGCACAGCGGTCAAGTGCACGCGGAAACCGAGCCCCCGAACAAATTTTAGCAGTACTTGCGTGTCTTGGACTGAATAAGTCGGGCTAATCTGGAGATTTTAATAAGAAACGGGGTAACATTATGACATTTAGCCAGGGACAAAAGGTGGAGATTTTTCAAAGCTCCGGGGACGAAAGCTGGGAGACCTACATGGAGGAATTTATAGGAATGCACGGGGTAATCACCGACCCGGATGCGAACAAGAACGACCCGGACGACCTGGTGGAAGTCAGCCTGGACGAGAAGGGCACTTTCCGCTTTCCCCAGGACTGCTTGAAGATAATTTCCTGAACACGAGGATAATCGCATATGCCAGAGGTAATACTGAACAATAGCCCAATTTCGGCAAGACAAGACCAAAACATCCTGGAACTGGCCCGTGAACATGATATCGAGATACCGGCGCTCTGTTACCACCCGGCGCTTTCTCCGGCCGCTTCCTGCAAATTGTGCGCAGTGGAAGTAAAGACCCCGGACAAGCCTTTCCAGATCAAGCTGGCATGTGTTACAAAAGTAAAACCGGGAATGGAGATAAAGACAGAATCAGCAGCAGTTTACGAGGCCAGGACTACTGCCTTCAACACCCTTATAAGATATGCACCTGAATCCGAAGCTATTCGTGACCTGGCCCGCAAGTTCTCTATTGACCTTGGTCCTACACCGGACGAATGCATCCGTTGCAGGCTCTGCATCAGGGTTTGCAAAGAAGTAGTGGGGGCCGATGCCCTGGGTATGGAAAAGAGGGGAAGTGAAAATTTTGTAGTTCCCAAAGAGGGGAATGAATGTATCGGCTGCGGTACCTGCGCAAATATTTGCCCCACAGGTGCAATCAAAATGAAGGACCGGGACAATATTCGCTACATCTATATAAGGGATGAAATAATCAGCCAAAACCCCTTGCTTCGCTGCGAGGCCTGCGGGAAATACTTCGCTACCAGCAAGTTCCTGAACCTGGTACAACAAAGGGAGCGCGAGGCACAACATCCTGAATTGAAGGAACAACACAATTACTGTCCCACGTGTGCCAAACTCCTTTCTGACAAGACAAAACTATCTCCCTAAGAGCTGTCATTTCTCCAAAAATTTTTAGTATACTGGACAGTCAAAAGTTTTAACATAATCTTCTGAAACTACGATTTGTTATATCGCACCTGAATGCACCTTCCCTCCTTATAACATAACTCATTGTTTTAATTCAAAAAATCGAAAATAGAATCTAGAGCTTCGAACTCTTTCTTTAATTTGTTGTTTTAAAGATTTTCATTTTTTGGCTGAACTAAAATTAGAATTGCCGCAGGATAAAATAATCCATTGAAAAACAGAATACTTGCTGATAAAAATACGTATAAAATCAGTCTTTGGATGTGGAGTGGCTTCTATTAATTAAACTGATAATAATTGTGAGAGATAAGCATGAACGACAATTCAGTTAATGCAAACAAACAAATCAAATTCTTGCTAAAAACGATCAGAGAAATACCCACGATCCCCTCAGTAGCTGTAAAAGTACTGGAATCAACCGCTTCCGACGACATTGACATTACCTACCTAGCCAATATTATAGAATCTGATCCGGCACTTAGCTTAAAGATATTGAAACAGGCTAACCGTTCGGGTAACCCTTTGTCTCAACAAATCAATTCCATCCAACATTCTATCACCTATTTGGGAATGAATACCATCAGGTGTATCTTGTTGGGGATTTTATCCCAGGATTACCTTGGCAGTCAAAACCTGGACCTCCTGGAGTGGAAAAGACAAATCTGGGCCCATAGCTTGGCATGCGCAGTAGCAGCCCAATTGATAGCTGAGACCACTTATCCTGATTTAAAGGATGAAGCCTTCACTGCCGGAATTTTGCACGACATAGGCAAAATAGTTATAATGACCGCGTTACCGGGAAAATATAAAGACATACTTCAGGAGGACGCTTCTCAGGGAGTTATGTACCAAGAGATGGAACAGGATATTTTTCATTGTGACCATACCCTTGCCGGTAAGTGGCTTGGCCAGAAATGGTCCCTACCAGACTATCTTTTGAATACAATTTCTTATCATCATCAGCCAGTAGAATATCTAGACTCTTTGAGAGACAACAAGTATCTGGTCTTGATTCTTAAACTGGCAAACAATCTTGCACACGAATATTTCCTGGACTTAAAGTGGAACAACCAATTTATTCAAGAATACAAGTACTTAACTAGAGAACTCGAAATTGATCAAGAAACACTGGATAATATCAGACACAAAATACCTACACTATATTCCCAAAGGGCATATTACTTTGAACTGGAAAACGACTTGTACAAAATTCAGACCCCTTTAATCCAGAAAGCCAATCAAAAACTTTCCTCTATCTCCGTGCAACTTGAAAACAAGAAACAAAAACTCCAAGAAAACAACAAGTTGCTTTTCTTTATCAATGATCTGGCAATGAATTTATCCAACTCCGGTTCTTTTGACGATGTTTTCTATAACACAGCGAACACTTTTCTGGAATTCCACAAATTCTACGCAGGAGTGATATATATCGTAGATATAGAGAACAGGATGTTGGAAGGACGAACCTGGATACAGAATCAAAGAAGCAAAAAGCTGAACTGCTTTCTGGATAATGAAGGCCTGCCTATATGGGATCAACAAACAGAAAATTTTCCTACTGGACTAAAAGAAATCCTTTCCTCCTATAAGTCCAGACTGGAATTCCAAACCCCTCAACCTGATTTATTCAATGATAATATATACTTTAGGCATCCATTCTACATAATTCCTCTAATTTCCAATTCCCACAATATCCGGGGAGAATTTTGTTTTGCACTCAATAAAAAGGCATTGAACATCAGTAGCGAGGAAAGACAAGGCTTAAAACAAACTTCAAACCTGATAATATCTACCTTTGAAAAACTTAAACTGCAAGAGAACCTGGAAGTCAAGAATGAAGAATTGAGTTTGACCTTGAACAAAAATCAACAATTGAGCCAGGAGCTAATACAAACCGAGAGGCTAGCTGCGGTGGGACAATTGGCAGCCGGAGCAGCTCACGAAATTAACAATCCATTGGCTATTATAAATGCCAGGGCGCAACTTATTCACTCCAAGGAAAAAGACGAAAACAAAAAGCAGCAGTTAAATCAAATAACCGGACAGATAGAGAGAATAAGCGAGATTCTTTCCAATCTTATGGATTTTGCCAGGCCATCTCCTCCCCAATTTACCAAGGCTGATATCACATCTATTATTGACAAGGTACTCAACTTTGTACAACCCAAGCTAGATAAATTTGCTATTCAAACACACAAGGAATATCATCCTGACACCCCAATGATTCAGGCTGACATAAATCAATTGGAGCAAGCCTTTTTAAATTTTATTATCAATGCGCAACATTCTATGGAAGAACAAGGGGGCACTTTGCAGATAAGGGTTTCTCCCTTTAGGAGAAAAAAATATCTAAAAATAACTATTGAAGACACTGGCATCGGAATACCCCCAAAAAATTTGAATAAAATATTCAATCCCTTTTATACCACCAAACAACCGGGAAAAGGAACTGGACTCGGCCTTTCCACCTCTCTTTCCATTATCGAGAACCACTACGGTAAATTGGATATCGACAGCCAGGAAAATCATGGCACCTCTGTTACAATTCAATTACCTATAGATTTAGAAGAATTGCGACCGACAAAGGAAAGAATCTCATTACCCAAGCAAAACCAAAGCCAAAAATCTCAAATCCTTATTGTGGATGATGAAAAACATATACGAGAGATACTCCACGAAACATTGGCTAACGAAAGCATGGAAATAACCACTTGTGAGAGTGCAGATCTAGCCCTTAACTACCTGGATGAACAAAACTTCGACCTTATGCTCTTGGATTTGCGTATGCCTGTGTTGGACGGTCTCTCCATGATCAACGAAATCAAGGAAAAAGAAATAGATCTGCCTATTATCGTGATAACAGGTTTAGCCACCTTTGAAGAAATGGAAGAAGCCCTGGGTAAAGGTGTCTACAAGTGTATAAAAAAGCCCTTTCATATAAAACATTTGGTCAAAGACATCTACGACGTACTCTCCAATAACTGATGGTTGGCACTATGACCCGGATAATTTCGGTAGCAAGCGGAAAAGGTGGAGTTGGCAAGACTTCGTTTTCCATAAATCTTGCCTTTTCACTATCAAGCTTAGGCAACAGGGTTTGTTTGGTTGATGCGGATTTGGGATTAGCCAATGTAGATGTATTACTGGATTTATACCCTGAATTCACCCTGGATAATATAATTTTCGACAACACCTCCCTGCAGGAAACCTTGCTGAGCATCGACGAAAATCTGGATATTCTTCCCGGAGGATCTGGGATCACCAGTCTGGCCGATCTATCTTCTGAAGAAAGAAACAAATTGGTTCAAAGATTACAAAGACTTCAGGAATACGAATATATTCTTATTGATAATTCTCCGGGCATCACTGCCGGTGTGATATCCTTTTGTTTAGCTACCAAGGAATTAATCTTGGTTATATCCCCGGAAGTAACCTCGATTGCGGATGGTTATGCCCTACTAAAGAGTCTGAGGGAAAACGGGCTCAATCTTCCGCCTTTTCTGATTATCAATAAAGTTAACACTAAAAAGGAAGCCCAAAGAATACTAAACAAACTCAATACTGCTTCCAAAAAATTCCTGGGGTTATCTTTCTTGTTTTTGGGGATTATACCAGAAGATCCTTGTTTCAAGGCTGAATTGGAACACAATTGTCCAGTAGTAGATTTATATCCCCACAATCCTGCTTCTCAATGCTTTAACAACATTGCAAACAGGCTGCATTCAAGGCCACACAAGGAACAATTCCGCAGCTCTATTCAAGAATTCTGGGAAAAAACTCTAAATCAATTCAAGAATAGACTGCAGTCAAAAGAATCACACAAAAAATCTACACCTCCTGCGAAAACCAATGAAAACAAAGAACCACCCAGCAAGAATATTGAAGAACAAATCCGGACAATGAAAGAAACCATACATACCCTTCTCTCTTTGTCCAATTCCCAGCTTACAAATTATATTGAAAGAATATCACCACTTGACAATTTTTATGGGGATCTTTCGAACTTGTTAAAAAGAATGGAAACACAGCTCCCCCAAAATGTTCCTGCTTGCCGACGTAACGTTGGGATTATATCCAATGACGAAGATATGAAGAAACTGATTCACGATGTGTTAGCCAGTCATGGTTTTAACCCGTTGGATTTAAACAATCGCCCGGAAAAAACAAAAGAATCGGACCTAATAATCTACAATTTCGAACGTTTTTTGGATAACGGCAATCAATTGAAAATCCTGGACTCAGAAAACAAGATTCCGGTTATTTTTCTATTAGGTATTTACTATTACAATAATCCTCCTGTATTTTTGGAAAAAAAGACAGAAAAAAAACTAATTCCCGTACCTTTCAATATCAAAACTCTGTTTAATGCTATTAATGACCTGATTGTAGACAGTTAAGCTATTATAAAACCTAATAAACTTTAAACTTGTATTTGTCCTGTTTGAAGTTTTAAACCCCGAAGGGGTTAAATTGCGATTTGTAGCCTGAATAAATTTACAAAACATCTATTTTATATTAGGAAAGAACAAATATTTTTTTAATTTTATCTTTTGAATAATCCTCCAATCAAACCTAAAGGTATTTCATAAATGGACAAGGAAAACCCAAATATACTGATAGCTGAGGATGAATACGAACTGAGAGAAATATGCTCTGAAGCCTTGCAAGCTTCCGGATACAATGTTTTTGAAGCCTCAAACGGGATTGAGGCATTGAATATATTGCAGGAAAAAGATATAGCTTTAGTACTTTCAGATATCCGAATGCCGGAGATGGATGGAATACAGCTCTTGAATCAGATAGTTATGGAGAATATAGATGTAGATTTTATAATTATCACCGGCTTCGGCAGCATTGACACTGCAGTGGAAACAATCAAGAAAGGTGCTATTGATTACCTGCCCAAACCATTTAATATAGACCACTTGAGACTACAAGTTGATAAAGCTATAAATCAACGCTTGGAGCGGGAAGAAAAAAACATTCTCGATAAGAGAGTCCAGGTCTTAAAATTAAGTCAAGACTTGAACAAACATTTGGAACTAAATACATTGCTCGATGAATTCCTTTTTCATATAGAAAAAAATTTTTCACCTTCCAGTACCGGAATATTCCTAAAAGCCGATCAAAGCAACGAACTGAAACAGGCCAGGGCAAGTGGAAAATTACTCTATGCCGATTCAACAACACTGAATATTATTCGAAAATTGTGCAAGGAAACAATGGAAAAACAGCATTACAAACTGATAGATCCATATACTATAAAAAAAGATGCTTATCTGTACTCACTTTTAAGAGATTCTAAATTGAACTATTCCATGCTATTCGCTCCAATCCTAAAACAAGAGGCTTGCTTGGGAGTTGTGGTATTAATGCGCGATAATACAAAGTCCTTTTATACCAATGATGATCTGCAGCTGTTAAAAGTATTTACTTCCCAGACTGCCTCAGCTATAGAAAATGCCAAGCTATACGGACAATTGCAGGTAATGAATCAAGAGATCATCAGATCTCTCACCCAGGCTGTGGAAGCCAAAGATATTTATACTCGAGGTCATTCCTATCAAGTAGCAAATTACGCAACCCAATTGGGAAAGAGACTGGGGCTCACATCCGGGGAATTGAGTCAATTATATTATGCCGGTTTGGTCCACGATATCGGCAAAATCGGCATCCCTGACAACATCTTAAATAAACCCGATACATTAACTCCTGAAGAATATTCCATTATGAAGAGGCATCCGGAATTGGGGAAGAATATTTTGCTACAGGTCAAAAGCCTGGAAAACATTTTACCCATAATTTATCATCATCACGAATATGTGGATGGTAATGGGTATCCGGACAAACTCAGGGATTCGCAGATTCCCTTTCTTGCCAAATTAATCAGTTTAGTGGACGCCTTTGATGCCCTGACTTCGGACAGGGCCTATAGATATGCACTCTCGGTTCCTGAAGCCTTGAGTATAATACAAGCTAAGGCCGGCCAACAATGGGATACAGAACTAATTGAAATTTGGGTGGATATTGTAAACAAGGAAAACCCAAAGGTAAATATCGGATGAATTTAGGGCATATATCCTTAAACTTAAATATCAGGATGATATGCCCTATAAAAAATCAAGGCTGCTATGTTCTTATTGCATCTGTTTAACTATTTGTTCCAGATCCTGGGCCAATCTATTCAACTCGGAAATGGCCTGCGAAGATTGCTGCATAGTTTCCGCCGCCTCAGTAGCGGTTCTGTTCACTTCTTCAGTGGATTGATTGACTTGTTCACTTGCAGAGGATTGCTCTTCAGAGGAAGTGGCTATGTTTTGCACCTGCTCGGCATTTGACTCTGCAAGTCCCACAATCTCCTGCAAGTAATTGCTGGCCTTGCGTGACTGTTCGGACGTCTCTTCCACCGCTTTTTCAGTTTCTGTCACCTCTTCCACATTCTTTTCCGTACCCGAGGTTATGGAACTTATGGTATTGCCCACTTCCTTGGTTGCCTCCATGGTCTTTTCAGCCAGCTTGCGCACTTCGTCCGCCACCACTGCGAATCCCTTTCCGGCTTCTCCGGCACGAGCGGCTTCGATTGCCGCGTTGAGTGCCAGCAGGTTAGTCTGGTCAGCAATGTCGTTTATCATGTCCATCACCTGGTTTATACCCTGCACATCCTTACTGAGCTGGTCCATGGAACTTTTCACGTTTTGTGTCCTCTGGTTGACACTGTGCATATATTCGGATACCTGGTCCACTATCTCCTTGCCTTCGTTGGCCTTTTTCTTGGTGCTTTCGGATTGTTCCGCCGCGCTGGAGGCATTTCTGGATATTTCCAGTATGGAGGAATTCATTTGTTCCATGGCCGTGGACACTTCGGAAGCCCGTTTTTGCTGTTCCTCCGCTCCGGTACTGGCTTCTTCTATCTGGGCGGAGAGTTCCTCTGTAGCACTGGCCAAACGCTCGGAAACATCGTTTGCCTGGCTGGAGAGCTCATACAGTTGGGAGTTCTGTTCCTGGATCTTTTTCTCTTGTTCCTTTATATCAGTAATATCGGCTATGGTAATAAACACGCTTGCCAGTTCCCCCTTGTCGTCGAACAAGGGTGCTGAATCCACTTGAATATGCTTGATATTGCCCTTTCTGGTCTCGAATTCGGCCTGTGTGCCCAAAATTGGCCGCCTTTCCTGAATTGTCTTTTCCGTTATAGTAGACCTGGTGGCATCGTTGTAAAAGGCAAGGCCCGCTTTTTCCCCGATCAACCTCTCCTTGTCGTCTTCTTCCACCAGCATAGCGGCTGCCTTGTTGAATTTTTTGATATAAGCGTTCTGATCCGACCAAACCAGGGGAGTAGCCATTTCCTCCAAAACTGATTCGTAGTAATTTATGCTCTCCTTTATCTTCTCCGTCATTATGTTGATCTTTTCAGCAAGCTTACCTATCTCGTCGCTACGATCAATCTGCAGTTTTGCAATATCCAGGTTTCCATCGGCAATACTCTCAGCATGTCTGTCCATGTCAACAATGGGTCTGGAGATACGCTTGGCCAGGTAAAAAATTCCCACTGCAATCACGGCAGTTATACCTATCCCGATTAAGGTTATTTTCAAAAACATGGAGACGATGCTATTCCAGACATCATTGACATATATTCCTGAAACCAAGACCCATCCCCAGGGTTCGAATTCCTTAACATAGGACAACTTGGGTTCTTCACGGTCCTCGTCGTCGTAATACTGCCAGTGGTATTCTACAAACCCTGCTCCTTTGTCCTTGGCTACCTCCACCATCTCTTTAATTAAATATTTGCCGTTAGGGTCCTGGAGACCGGAAATATCCTGGCCCTCTAATTGGGGCTGGTACGGGTGCATTAACATTCTCGGCTTTTTATCGATTATATAAAAATAATTCCGTTCTTTCGGTCCGTACCTGACACCTCTTATGGCCTCTTGAGCAGAGGCTTTGGCTTTGGCTTCGCTCATCTCACCGTCCTTGGACAATTCATAATAGTGGTTCAGGATAGCCATTTGAGCCTGGGTCAGATTTTTCACCTTGCTTTTTTTCTCTTGCCATAGTGAATCGTAAACATCCGGAAAATAGACTAAACTCAATACTATCGAAAAGACAGCTATTAGCAGGATCATGGTGACAACCAATTGATTCTGAAAACTCTTGAACCGAAAGAGACGCATATTACCTCCAAAATTATAAATTATTTTCTGTAACTTAAAGACACACCCTTATCTTTACACATAAGCACAAGGTCTACAACAACTTTCATTAATGTCAATACTGCAAACATAAATAAACATTGTTGCAAACAAGGTGCCAAAATCAAAAACTAACAAAAACCATTTAATTGCAGCAGGTTAGGTAAAAAAGGATGGAGTCGTAAAATTATATGGGTTTGTTTTTTTCAAGTTCAGCTTGAATCGAGTCAAACCAAATTTGACAAATAAAGATTAACAAATTCCAGACTGGTAAAGACGTTCCTGAAGGAAATCCAACTCCCCTTCCGTTTTGACCTAACTGAAAACTAAAGACATTGCCCCATCCCTTGTCTTATCCATAGATCCAGATTAGATAGCCTAGCATCATAAACAGCAAAACAGGTTGCAACGCTCGAATGCCCCATTCCAAAACCCGATATAATCTTTCATTTTTATAATAAAATGCGGTGCGTACTGCAATGGTAACCATGATCCCGATAAGAAGCCACATATAGACAAAGAAATACACATAGTCGATTGACACCAGATAACCAATATTGGGGAGTTGATCAGCCGTCATCAGGCTCAAGGAGACCGTGGTTAACAGCAGGATGACCCCCAAATTAAGCCTGGCGGCAAAAGGCGGACCCTCGGGAACAATAAAAGTCATGGCGTAGCCAAGAATAAAAATAAAGAACAAGGGGACCATGTTCTTGAATATGTAGCTGGCGGCATTGCGTTCGATCTTTGCCATGACATTGAACCGGGAATAAGTTATGCCCGTATCAGCATCGGAGTGGAACAGACGGGGATTCCCCAGTGTGGAGTCTGCCACTCCAATATCCGAATAGGCAAGGATATCTTGCAGTTGCCATTTGTTTTCTCCCTGAAAACCCGAGTGCTGCTGCAACCGGCTTAAGAGACTGCTTCCTTTGTGCCGTTGCATACCAATGTCGTCTGCCACAAAAATAAGCCGCTCCCTGTTGAGTTCTTTGTGCCGGAAGCGGATACGCAGGGTTTGCTCGTCAAAGGGGTAGTTGTGAAACTGAAATGGCTCCTGGAATTCAGACTTCACCCGGTAGGCACGGTAGTGCATATCGTCCACGGTGGTAGCCCTCATGGGATCAACATTTTCTCCCAACTGCACATCACTGTTAAAGAACTCGATCTTGGAGTAGTCCAGTGGATTCACATGCCGGAACCAAATGTAAAAGTCTGCGATAAAGCTCTCATTTTTTTGGTCAATGTGCACGATCTCATTTATATCCAGCCCGGTATAAACCACATCTGTTTTATAAAACAGATCATCCTGAAATGAAAGTAGATTGCCCTTCTGGATATGTTTGTCTACATCAAGGAGTTGGTCCGGATTGAGCACCGGGGTGAGTTGCACCGGGGCGGAAACGAGATTGTCCCTGACGTAGAGCCCAAAGGGTGAGGGATTGTCTGCATTGCCCTGTGCATCGAAATATATATGCCCGGTAACACCGGTATAGGACTTGTCTGGATTGGAATAACCTTGCAGGATATCCCGCAGCTGCCTCCGCTGGCTGGAGAGTTCAGCATCCGGGTCTACACGCTCCAGGGCCTGCAGGACAAGTCCTGCGGCATCATAATTGCTTGCGCTCAAAGCATCTGGCTCTTGGTCATGTTCGTGTATGAAATCACGGCTGAATTGTTGGGCTTTCCTGTTGGCGATATCCCGGATAAAATAGGTAGTGGTGTAGATCCCGTTGGTGTAGTCACCTGCATCTTCGGAGTCGCTTAGACCTGAAGCCACTTCCTTGGGAAATGTACCCAGCCCCAGGGAATCGCCCCCCAAAACAGGTATATCCAGATTGGATTTTTGAAGACGTCGCACCAAATCCGCCGCCTCTTTATCCAGCAAGGCCACATACATCCCGCCGGAGTCTTTATCCTTTTGCAATTGCTCGATAATCCTGTCCAATTTTTGGGATACATTGTCCTCAAGAGAATTGATCCCCCAGTTATTCTTGATATTCAAGTCCAATTCCCGGGCAGCGGAACGAAAAGATTGCATCAATGTCCGGCCATAGGCATCATCTTCATATACGATGTTCACATCCGACTGATTCAAGACCCCGGACATATACAGAGCAGAGAGCTTACCCTGCAACCTGTTGTCCGAGACTACCCGAAAATACCAGGGATTGCCTTCAGTAACATCAGGCGCGGCTGCACTCCCGGTTACTGCCGGAATCCCCCTGTCTTGATATATTTCACCTCCTTGCAGGGACAAGGAACTGTAATAGTGACCGATAACCGCCAGGCACCGGCTCTCATCAGCGATCCTCCTTGCCTGTTTGCGGGCCAACTTTTTGTCGTGCTTGTTGTCATAGACTTCAACAACAACTTCCCTACCCCGGATTCCTCCCTTGTCATTGATATTTTGCACCTGCAGGCGGACTCCGTTCACCATGGCATTACCGCTTTTTTTATCCTTGCCGCTCATGGGACCGATGACAGCAATACGCAGTGGCTCCTGGGCCTGGGCAACAGAAGAGATACTGATGAGAATGGTTAGGCAGGCTATTGCCACTTTGATATAAAAGCTAAAGTAAGTATACAAAAGAGCATTCCCCTTTGTGTATAAGGTCCTAGTCGTAACTGGCAGGACTCAAACACAGCCGAACGGACAATTACCCGGGTTCAACTTTAATATTTTTTTGAGAAATGGCTTAATATTTGACTTGGTTATTTTAGAATTGTATAGACCTCGCATGATGTCAAGGGAAATATTGCTGCAAATCCAGAAAGACAATTTGATACTTGTTCTCGCTTATCTTTATATTTAAACCTTTCTTACGGGAATAGTATACATCTCAAGAGTAAATAATTCATTTTTTAAATCAAAACCCACACTGCAATAAATCTTTATAATTAAAAGAATAAAACAATACAGAAACAATCTTTAAACTATCGGATTTTAATCTAGTTCCCATCCGGAAACTCCTAATTTCCGGATTTCGTTGTGCTTCCCGGATATAACTAACAAATCCCCACAAGAACAATTTCTAATTGCTTAAACAGTTTTTATCTAATATATTCTGAATCAAAATACCAAAGTGTATTCTGCAACAAGGAGCCTTAATGAACTCAAACCTAGATCCCCAGCAATGGGGGAAATCTCTTTTTGATGCAGTCACGGAACTAGTGACCACTCTGGATCTTAATATGCGGATCCAGTGGGCCAATCAGGATACTGCCAAGTCAGTAAATGAAAATCCCGAGAACCTGCTGGGACATTATTGCTTCCAGGTCTGGTACAATCGGGACATCCCCTGTGAAGAGTGCCCGGTCCAAATGACCATACAGACCGGGGAATCCCAAGAAAGCGAAGTGGCATCACCCGACGGCAAGTATCAACATGTAAGGACCTATCCACTGAACTCCCAGGAGGGAAATTTAGAGGGAGTTGCCGTGCTTGGCAGGGATATCACCGAGTGGAAGCAGATGGAAAAGGAACTGCAGCAGCGAAGATCTGAATTGGAAAAGCAGGAAGAGCTGTACCGCAGTCTGGTGGAAGATCATCCCTATTTTGTTGAACGCTTCCTGCCTGATACCACGATTATTTTTGCCAACAACGCCATGGCGGAATCCATTGGCTATCCCCCTGAACAGCTCAAGGGCCGGAAATGGATAGATTTCATTCCCGAGGAGGAGCGCACCCTGATTCTGGAACAACTGGCAGAACTGACTCCTGAAGATTCGATTTGCAGCTACGAGAATTCCTGTTTTGCCAGTAATGGTTCCAAGCGTTTGCACAGCTGGACCCACCAGGCCTTTTTCGACGACCAGGGTGAAATTAGCTACTTTCAGTCAGTCGGAACGGATGTCACGGAACGCAAACAGGCAGAAAGGGCCCTGCAAGAGTGGGAAAACTACTACCGCACCATATTCGAGACTTCGGGCTCGGCAATGTTTATTATTGAACACGATACCACCATTTCCCTCGCCAATTCAAACTTCGAACGAATGACCGGATATTCCAGACAGGAAGTCGAGGGGAAGAAATCCTGGACCGAGTTCGTGCACCCGGATGATGTGACCTGGATGAAGGAAAAGCACTACTTTCGAAGGCAATATCCCTCCGGAATCCCACTTGAATACGAATTCCGCTTCTTTGCACGCAATGGCGAACTGCGTCATGCCTATCTAACCATCGATTTGATCCCGGAGACTACAAAGAGCGTGGTTTCGGTTGTAGACATAACAGAACGCAAAAACACCGAAGCAGCCATGCGCCGTTCCGAGAACTACTACCGCGCCATATTCGAGACTTCGGGGGCGATAATGTTTATTGTTGAAGAGGACACCACCATTTCGCATGTCAACTCCAACTTCGAGAATTTGACCGGATATTCCAGACAAGAGGTAGAGGGGGAAAAATCCTGGACCGAGTTCGTAAACCCCGGTGATCTGGAATGGCTGCAGGAATACAATTATTCGCTGCGCCAGCATCCAAATACGGCACCACGCCAGAATGAAATAAACATAACCAACCGCCAAGGAGAAAGCAAGGATCTGTATTTGGCAGCAGCCAGGATACCGGGGAGCAATCAAAGGGTCGTCTCATGTATTGACATCACCGAAAGCAAGCGGGCAGAGGATTTGTTGCGGGAGAGCGAGGAACAATACCGCCTACTGGTGGAAAACGCCTTTGAAGGTATCGGGGTTGCTCAAGACGGTGAATTTAAATGGATAAATCCACGCATAGTCGAAATGATGGGTTGTTCCCAAGAAGAACTAACCACTATCTCTATTTTCGATTTTGTGCACCCGGAAGACAAAGAAGCAGTGATAAAAAAACATTACCAGAGGATGCAGGAAATCAAGCCGCCTAGAATATACTCCTTCAGAATCTTGAGCCCTCAAAACGAAGTCCTGTGGTGCCAGGTATCAGTGATTGGCATAAATTGGCAGGGCAGGCCAGCGGATTTATGCTTTTTCTCCGATATATCCCAGCAAAAAAGGATCGAATCTGAACTGGAAGAGGCGAAACAAAGAGCAGAAGCAGCCAACAGATCCAAATCCGAGTTTTTGGCCAATATGAGCCACGAGATTCGTACGCCTCTAAACGGTATCCTGGGAATGTTGCAATTATTAAAGACCTCTGCCCTGGATGAACAGCAAGAAAGATTCGTAGACACCGGCCTGGATTCAACAAGACGGCTTAACAGGCTTTTGACCGATATCCTGGACCTCTCCAAGATCGAGGCAAACAAACTGGTAATCAAGCAGGAGGAATTCGTATTTACTGATGTGATACAAACCATAAGGGATATTTTTAATCAACTCACCCAAAAGAACCAGAATGAAATCAATATCAGCCTGGACGAGAACATCCCGGAAATGCTAATCGGGGACAGCACCCGCCTGAATCAGATCCTGTTCAATCTGGTGGGCAATGCAAATAAATATACCCAAAACGGCCAGATTGGATTGGAAGTGTCTCTATTGCCAGCTGTACAGCCTGACAACTGCAGACTACTGTTCGTGATCGCGGACAATGGACAAGGAATCCCTGAAGACAGGATAGACAGGATCTTTGACATATTCACCCAGGGCAGCGATGCCTCTTACACCCGGGAATTTGAAGGCGCCGGCCTGGGCCTTCCCCTGGTCAAAAGGCTCGTGGATTTGATGAACGGCAGTATATCCCTTAGCAGCAAAGAGGGTGAAGGGACCACGGTTTATGTCAGCCTCCCCTTCGGGATACCGGAGTCCATGCAGCAAGACACGGATGACTCGCAGGCCGCTGAAAAGCCCTTTACAGCAAGCAATTCACGCGTGCTAGTGGTGGACGACGACGAAACAACCCAACTCTATATTAAGCGCCTGCTGGAAATGCAGGGTGTTGCAACCAACGTGGCAGAGGACGGGAAAGAAGCCCTGGATTGGCTTGAAAAAGATGATTTCGACTGCATCTTGATGGATGTGCAAATGCCTGTACTGGACGGTGTAGAGGCAACAAAAAAGATCCGCTCTTCAAATGCGGACTTCAAAAAAATACCCATTGTCGCCATGACGGCTTACGCCATGACCGGAGACCGGGAAAAATTCCTGCAGGCAGGCATGGACGACTATATTGCCAAGCCGGTGGACAGGGATGGACTTTTGGCAATACTGGAGAGAAATATAAATTAAAGTTATACTGCTAAACCCAGGAATAAAAAACACTTGCATCAAGGAGCCAAGATGAACGATGGACCTTGATCTGTCTAGAGCGTCAGGAAAACTCCCTTCTTGATTTTGTCAGGCTTTTGCAAGAGCCGGATGGGAACTTCTAATGCACAATGCACGGTCAAACTCAGCAGCTACCGTATCCATTCTAGCCAATAACCAGTTGACACCCCAGGATAAAATTGCCGCAACTCTAAACAGGTCCAGTATGTTTTGCTTCCGGGAAGGGGCACAACCCCTTCCCGGACATATATTAATCAACTTCCACTGAATAGTATCCCGGGCCCACAATCACCGTCTTGCCATCGGAAATAAAATATACAGTGGGACTGCCCTGATTGCTGTCAATCTTGAAATTTCCGGTCCAGACCTTCCTGCTTCCGTCATGGCCGGTCCAGACTACTTTTCTCTTTAATCCCATGGTGGAACTTTGAATACTCTTCATTTTCCTCTGACAACTCTCGCAGCCGTATACTCCGGAGAAGATAACAAACACGCTAAAAAGTGCCAGAATAACAAGTGTAAACTTACCTGCCATACCTTTTGCCTCCATGATTTAACTCCTTTCTGATTTTATTTTTAATACAAGTTATAAAGCTGGACTTTATTCACTTAATCGATTCTGAACAAAATCCACCTTTCTGCATCTCAGATTAAAATTCACTACCAAACCCCTTGGCAATAGCTGTAACCTAACAAAAGGCAGTAATGCCATCTGGCCGGGAATTTTATATTTGCTGAACCTATGCCAATGACTGCCTGTAAAAACCTGCTGAAAGTTTACAACAAATACCCGGCTTTGAATTCAAGCGTTTATCTCCTTGAACTCTTCCCTGTCAGCTCCGCAAACCGGGCACTTCTTGGGAGCCTTGCTCTCGTTCACATAGCCGCAAACCTGGCAAACATAGTATTCCTTCACTTCGTCCTTCATTACATGGTACATTGCCTGATCGTACAACTTGGCATGCTTTTTCTCCGCGTCCTTGGCCCGGCTAAAAGTCAAGGATGCGTCCTGTTCCCCTTCCTGTTCCGCATCCTTTACAAAATCAGGGTATTCGTTTTCACTTATGGACACCTCCCTGTTAAAGGACTCCAGCAAATTGGTTTCCGTATCCTTGATCACAATATCCTGCAACAGGTTCAAGTGATTGCTTGCATGGACTCTTTCGGCCTCTGCTATAGCCTTGAACAAAAGTTCTGCCTGTTCCTCGCCCTCCTCCCGTGCTTTCTCCGCATAGGCCAAGAGCCGGAAATACGCCTTTGCCTCGCCTACAAAAGCCTTGTAAACATTTTCCCTGGTTTTTTCCTGCATAAGACTTCTCCAATAAGATTTAAATTAGTTCAATATGTTAAAACACTGCAACCAACAGATTTTACTTCCCTCAAGGTATACTATGCTAGTTGGAACAGTCTATAAATAAATATCCATAAGATCAAGACAGCATTGTTATATATCAGCAATTCTAATTTTAAAAAATGTAACACCAACGCGAAAATTTTATATTAACTTACTGGTGTAACAACATGTATTTAAGCCGCAGCCGGGTGGTTCGCAGTGCGACTTGCTTAGCTTGCGACGTTTTAAACGTCGTAAGCTAAGCACCCGGAGCAAAAGCGAGCTACCCGGCAAGGCTTAAAGTTAGTGTTAAAAAATATTCAGTTTGGGCTGGATTAAAATTAGAATTACTGGTTATATATTTCCAAACTCCCAGCACAACAACACTGCAAATATACCACGGGGATCGGAAAAAGCAATAATCCGAGCTTTTTTTAAGAATATTTCTTTGCTACCATGCGGTATTATTTAATTCAGGAAAAGTTCTGCTTGTAAAACGATTAAATTGAATCTGTTGATATGCTGACTATACATTGCTCCGGCTGCAAGAGGAAACTGTACAAATACCGCAAGGTCGGTTCCGGAAAGGTCCTGCGCTGCCACAAAAAGAGAATAAACCAGATATATAACTGCGAGTTTTGTGCCCAGGCAATATGGTGTAAATGCGGTCAACGTATTGGCATTGACAAGGGCTTGTATTACAAGATGATCACCAACGCCTTTACTTACACCGGAACCAAGGACACGAAATAACCTGGCACCACCATTTTTGGGTAAATGTTTGGATGCCAAGACCTTAACCCACATGACCTACGGGCCAGAACGAAATCTGGAATAGCTGTTAAATTGTTCTCGACTACGAAGTAGCGAGAACAACTCCTTCATTTTAACTCCCATGCCCTGGCGGGCACAACGAAGCATGGGCAATCTCGTCAACAAACACTTTTGTAGCGAGAAAAGGTACTCAACTTGTTGAATAAACAGGCTATTGGTTCTTTTTCTTACTTAAAACCTTAACACTCTAAAACATAAAACTTTTTCATGTTAAACTTTCACAAGCAGACCTTTAGCAACAGCTTATTGGCCTGCCTATCCGGAGTTGTTTTATGCAGGGAGCCTGGTATGCCCTGGGACTTACTCTTTTCGCGGGTTTGGCCACCGGCATCGGAAGTATAATTGCCTTTACCGCAAAAAGGCACAGTCACCGCTTCCTCTCAATCACCACCGGATTCTCGGCTGGTGTAATGCTGTACGTTTCCTTTGTCACAATACTCCCTAAAGGTGCGGAAGCGCTCACTGCCAGGTACGGAGATCACTGGGGACAATGGCTAAACATGGCAGCCTTCTTCGGGGGTATCTTTTTGATTTCCCTGATAGACACCTTGATTCCGGAGGCGGAAAACCCTCATGAGACACATTCGGATCAAGAACTCTCCCTTCTTCAAAACCCCTCGCCCCCCAATGGTCAGGTCCAGGGAGAATCCGGGACCGGGGCTACAGGCTCAGCACCGGGGACCCATGAGCACGGCGCCGATAACAAGGGGCTCATGCGCATGGGAATGTTTACTGCACTTGCTATTACCATACACAACTTTCCGGAGGGCCTGGCCACCTTTGTTTCCGCCCTGCAAGATCCGAGTCTGGGCGTGGCCATCGCTATCGCAGTTGCCTTGCACAACATTCCGGAAGGTGTTGCAGTCTCGGTACCCATATTCTTCGCTACTGCAAGCAGAAAAAAGGCGTTTGTATATTCCCTTCTTAGCGGCTTGTCCGAACCAGCAGGCGCAGTTGTAGCATTCCTGGGCCTGTACATATTTGCAAGCAAGGAAACCGGAACCCTCCCCCTGGAGATCATGGGCATACTCTTCAGTGCAGTGGCCGGAATAATGGTCTACATCAGCGTAGACGAACTGCTGCCCACGAGCAAGGCCTATGGCAAGGGACACGACAGCATCCTCGGGTTGGTGACAGGGATGTTCGTAATGGCCCTGAGCCTCCTATTGATGAAGGCATGACATCTGTCCCACAAGAGGTTAACAAACACTCCAACACGGCAATTTTGTTCTAAATAAAATATTCTTTCTTATCAATAAATTATCTTTTTACTCCAGTTTTGCTTTGAAAATTTATAACTATTTAAACGCTTGATGTTCAAGTTTTCATTAAATCTT
>CAJXKR010000003.1 GCA_913055815.1 uncultured Desulfohalobiaceae bacterium
GTCTCGGTGGCAACATTCGGTGTTGCCCTGGCTTTGGCGGTAAAGATCTACAGACGTTATCAGACCCTGGAAGAAGACGAAATCAGAATCCGAATGAGGCACAAATGAATATACAGTACCCGGTACTTATAATCATCATTCCCTTGTTGGCTGCGGTGTTTAGCAGTGCCCTCATGTGGGGCAACAGGCGCTTGGTCTATCCATTGTGCGTTCTTGCCCTGGCTGCCACTGCGATCAACACTTTTTTACTGCTAGCAGAGGTTGTTCACTCCGGACCGGTGAATTATCTATTGGCAGGTTGGTCTCCTCCCTGGGGAATCCAGATGCGTGTTGACCTGTTGAACGGGCTGGTACTTTGCATAGTCTCGGTAGTCGCCCTAATAAACCTTATAGCCAGTTTCAGGTCAGTACAGCAGGAACTTGCAGAGAAAACCGACAGTTTTTATGTTTTGTATCTGCTGTTTATAACCGGTCTTTTGGGGGTGGTAATAACTGCGGACCTCTTCAACCTCTATGTTTTACTGGAAGTAACTTCTTTGGCTGCCTATGCCCAGATAGCCATGGGTGACAGGGACAGGGCACCGTTGGCCAGTTTGAATTACGTATTCCTGGGTGTTATTGGTGCCAGCTTTTATCTTCTGGGAGTGGGATATTTGTATATAAAAACCGGCTCTTTGAATATGATGGATATATCCAATATATTGCTGTCTGTATATTCTTCCATAGCCGTGTTTACCGCATTTATTTTCTGTATGGTCGGAATATGGGTGAAGATGGCATTATTCCCCTTGCACGCTTGGCTGCCAAATGCCTATACCTATGCACCTACTGCCTCCAGCAGGATTCTGGCTCCGCTTATGACCAAGGTGATGGTCTATGTGATGATTCGCCTGATGTTTTCCGTCTTCGGAATGGATTATGTTTTCCAGGAGCTGGAGCTGAGCCAACACATAGTCCTGCTGGCCAGTATTGCTATTATAGCCGGGGCGGTATTGGCTTTGGCCCAAAACAATCTCAAAAAGATGCTTACATATATTATTGTCTCAGAGATCGGCTACCTGGTCGGAGGTGCCTGGCTCGGCAATACCGCAGCTTTGACCGGGACAATATTGCACGTGTTGAACGACGCGCTGATGACTTTCTGTCTGTTCCTTGCAGTGGGCAATATGAGCTACAAACTGAAAAATCTGGATTTTGACAACCTGCAGGGCTTATTTTCCAAAATGCCAGTAACCATGGCCGGATTCGCCCTGGCTGGAGTCAGCATTATAGGCATTCCTCCCACCTGTGGTTTCTTCAGCAAGTGGTTCTTGATCAGCGGTGCCCTGGAAGCAGGCAACTATCTATTTTTGATAGCACTTATTTTGAGCAGTCTCATAAATGCGATCCTATTTTTCCGGGTGTTTGAGATTTGCCTTTTTGAACCCATGCAAGCCGGACACGGACACGATTATGCCCATGAGCATCCTGAATCCGGTATCCGGGAAGCCCCTGTTTCCATGCTGGTCACTCTTATGTTAGTAGCTGCAAGTTTGCTTGCAGTAGGTTTGTATTCTGGGATGATTGTCAATCAAGTAGTAGCACCTTTTGTTTCCGGAGTTGTTGCATAATGGAACCAATTATATCCATCAAGCCTCTGCTGGCGGTGTTAGCCTCGCTGCTGGTTATCCCGGTTCTGATATCCAGCAGCGACAGGCCCAACATAAGAGAAGGCTGGACGATCCTGGCAGGAATAGTCAAGTTCAGCATCGTGGTTTCCATGTTGCCTGCGGTCTTGCAGGGACAGGAATTGGTGTACACATTGTTTTCCTTTGTTCCCGGGGTGTCGATAAAGTTTCGTGTGGATTCCCTGGGTATGCTATTCGCGCTTGTAGCCTCTTTTTTGTGGATCGTGACCAGCATATATTCGATCGGCTATATGCGGGGGCTAAAAGAGCACAGTCAGACCAGGTTTTTCAGTTTCTTCGCCCTTGCCCTTTCCGCTACTATTGGAGTGGCATTCTCGGCTAATCTCCTCACTTTGTACATGTTCTACGAGATACTTTCCCTCTCTACCTATCCCCTGGTTGTCCATCACCAGGACGAGGAGTCCAGGAAGTCAGGGAGGAAATATTTGATCTACATATTGGGAGCTTCCATAGCTCTTGTCCTGCCCTCGATGATTGTCTGCTACAATATTGCCGGCACCCTTTCATTCAGCAGCCAGGGAATTCTGGCAGGACAGGCATCCCCGGCTGTGCTGGCCATATTGTTGTTCCTGTTCGTCTTCGGATTTGCCAAGGCGGCAATTATGCCACTACATGCCTGGCTGCCGGCGGCAATGGTAGCCCCGACCCCGGTAAGCGCATTGCTTCATGCCGTCGCAGTGGTAAAGGTGGGAGTGTTCAGCATAATTCGCGTATTAACCGGAATTTTCGGTATAGAACTGCTTTCCGCCCTGAATCTGGGGCATGTGATCGGATATATAGCCGCGATTACCATCCTGGTGGGATCCCTCATAGCCATATCCCAGAATGAATTAAAAAGGCTGCTGGCATTTTCCACTGTTAGCCAACTCTCCTATATAATACTGGGCGTGGCCCTGCTAACTCCCAAGGGAGAACTCGGGGGAATAATCCACATTGTGATGCACGCCTTTGGCAAGATAACCCTGTTTTTTTGCGCAGGTGCGATCATGGTGACCACCGGAAAGAAATATATCAGCCAAATGCACGGACTGGGGAAACAGATGCCCATTACCTTTCTGGCCTTTTTCATGGGCAGTTTGAGTGTGATTGGACTACCGCCCACAGGGGGATTTTACAGCAAGTGGTACTTGGTGCTTGGTTCTTTGCAGGCTGAGCAGCTCCCACTACTTTTGGTACTGTTGGCAAGCTCCTTCTTGAATGCTGTCTATTTCTTGCCTGTTGTATTCAAGGGCTTTTTTGCCCCGGTTCCCTCCGAGGGTGTGAATTCCCATTACCAGGAGGCCCCTGCAATGTGCCTCTATCCTTTGGTGATTACCGGATTGATTTCCGTGGGATTGTTCTTTTATCCGGATTTATTCAAGAACTTGATTCAAATGAGCATCGGTTGAGCAGAATGTTTTATGTTTACACCATGAATTCAAGGTGGTTTTTTGATGCATGAGAAAGGAAACGATACTGAGCGAGAAAAGGCTTTTCTGGAAAGGTCCAAAACTATCAGGTTTTTGGGGGTGCTGCTATCTTTTCTTTGTATAGCCAGTATAATTCCTGAATTGTTTGTCTCCAGAAGCGGATACTTCGGAATTGATGGCATGTTTGGATTTTATGCCATTCTGGGATTTATATCCTGTGTGGTGTTGGTTTTGCTGGGAAAACTATGTGGCCTGATCTTAAAGCGAAGGGAAGATTACTACCAGGAGTGAACTCAAGGGCTTGAAGCTTGAAAATATACACTTAAACAATCCTAAAAAGTTGTAACTATGTTTAATATTCCACCAGCATGGCTGATGATCGGCGGTGCCTTGTTGCTTCCCCTGTTTACCGGCAGGTCCAGGAATTGCTTTGTCCTGTTCTTGACCGCCTTGGCATTTGTCTGGATTATGGCCTTGGAGCCGGGAAGCTATTTGAGCGTCCAATTTTTCGGGTTTGAGCTAACCCTTTTAAAAGTGGACAAATTAAGCAAGCTATTCGGATATATATTTACCCTGTATGGTTTCGCTGCATGCCTGTATGCTTTTTATTTGCATGACATACGACAACATTTGGCAGCCCTTTTTTATATAGGCAGTGCTTTGGGGGTGATATTCGCAGGGGATTTGGTCTCTCTCTACTTTTATTGGGAGATAATGGCCGTGGCTTCTGTAATCCTTGTTCTGGCCAGGGGTGACGAAAAGTCTTACAGCGCCGGGTACAGATACGTCCTGGTCCATATATTTGGGGGCTTGTGCCTCCTCTTGGGGATTGTCCTTTTTATCCACAACACCGGGAGTGTCAATTTCGAGTCTTTTTCTGCATACAATCTTGCTACTTATCTGATATTGCTGGGGGTATTGATCAACGCAGCTGCAGTTCCCCTGCATGCTTGGCTTCCGGATGCATATCCCGAGGCAACTGTTACTGGAAGTGTGGTTCTGAGTGCTTTTACCACCAAGACTGCGGTATACACCTTGATCAGGGGGTTTCCCGGCTGGGAGATTTTGGTGGTCGTGGGCTGTGTAATGGCCATTTACGGACTGGTTTACGCCTTGATGGAAAACGATATCAGGCGGATCTTGGCCTATTTCATAATCAACCAGGTGGGATTCAAGGTCGCGGGGGTGGGGATCGGAACTGCACTGGCTTTGAACGGATCTTCAGCCCATGCTTTTGCCCATATCATCTACAAGGGAGTTATGTTCATGGCTGCCGGTTCAGTGATATATATGACCGGGAAAAGCAAGTGCACGGACTTGGGCGGATTGTACAAAAGTATGCCCTGGACAACTATATTTTGTTGTATCGGTGGGTTGTCCATGGCAGCATTGCCCTTGACCAGCGGATTCACCACCAAGTCCATGATAGTAGTGGGGGCTGAGCACGAACACATGTTCTGGACGTGGCTGGTCTTGCAAATAGCTTCCGCCGGGGCATTCCTGCTGGCAGGGATAAAATTTCCCTATTTTATCTTTTTTGGCAAGGACAAGGGCCTTAGGCCGGGTGAAGCCAACTGGACTATGCTCATTGCAATGGGGATATTGTCCTTTCTGTGTATTTTGATAGGGGTATATCCGGAAGTTCTCTACCGGATCCTCCCCTTTGATGCACATGCCTATCACCCCTATACAGGGTCCCATTTGATTACTAAAATGCAACTTGTAATGTTTTCAGCCCTGGCATTTTTCCTGCTTTTGCCACTTCTCAAGCATACAAGGACCATTTCCCTGGATACGGACTGGTTTTACAGGAAGGGTTTTCAGCTTGCGTATACCGGGATATCCAAGTTTTTTACCGGATTGAACAATATATCCGAAAGATCTTCCCTTGGGATTGTACACGGCCTTGCAGTATTTTTTCGCGACGCTGCCACCAGGATAATTATGTTTTTAATGGTAACGGTCTGGTTGTTAACCGGCTCCCGTGGTACGAAACTGGAAATGCAAAAGAGGAATTTGTATCTGAATATGCGCCGGGGAACAATGCCAGTGGGTATAGGAGCCGCAATTTCAACTATATTCATAGTGATTGTGTTTTTTTTGAACTAACAGGATAGATAATTGTATACATTAGCTTGCTATAAAGAAAAAAAATAAGAGGAGTGTTTCATGATTGAGACACATGAAATAAGAAATATCCATATGTTGCAGGATTTTTCCGAGGAAAAACTCCAAAAGATTGCTGAATTGGCCAATCTGCAGATAGTAAATGCTGAAACAGTCTTGTACAGGGAAGAACAGAACCTGAGTTATTTGTATATGCTGCTTTCAGGAAAGATTATACTGGAAGTGGATGCCTCGGAAGACATCAGTGTAACTCTTGGGGTGATCAAAC
The DNA here is from genome assembly GCA_913055815.1 of uncultured Desulfohalobiaceae bacterium. Lineage (GTDB taxonomy): Bacteria > Desulfobacterota > Desulfovibrionia > Desulfovibrionales > Desulfothermaceae > CAJXKR01. The sequence goes on from CAJXKR010000003.1 coordinate 5,493, forward strand.
CCAGATATACTATTGGTACCTCTTCACTCATACCAAAGGCAAAGAGTTACGCCACTGCTTTTTGCGTCGAACCTAGCGAGGTTATATTCATCAACGCTGCTGAACTATATACATTGTTGGAAAATGATCTGGAGTTGGGATTTCTTTTCATGCAACGAATCATGCATATTTATGAATCCAGATTGGCTAACCGGACTTCCCAGTTTTTACAAGCCCTTAAATATCACCCGGAATTGCAGCGGGTTTTTCAGGAACGCTAACCCAAAATTTTTATCTGTTCAAAATACCAGTGGCTTAGTTTGTTTATCTGATCAAACATGAATTAACTATCTGCCAGATTCTGGAGCATATTTCCATAATCCGGTGAAGTTTTTTGATGGATTCGGATACTGCTTCCTTGCCAATCCCCGCATTAACCGGAGTAATGATCAAGGAATTTCCGTTGATGTTTACTTGCAGGGGTGTATCCTGATTTATTCCCAAGGCTTCCTTAACACTACAGCGAAACTTTAAGCCTTGCCGGGTGGTCCACTTTTGCTCTCCAGCCCTCAAAAGGGCAGGATAATCAAGTCGCACAGTGGAACCCGCCTGCGGCTTAAATTGTTAATTTATTCCACAATTCTAATTTTAGTTCAAGGTGGTATATTTTATGCATTTCTAGAAGTATTTGGAAATTTTTACCTGACCCACGGGGCTATTCACGGGAAATGGGCTGCGTGGCCCGGAGTATAGTCAAAATGCTTGAAATGTTTGTGTAGGGGTTTTTTATTATTATGGACATGTTTTCAGTTCTGGGAATGAAATATAATCCCTTTTCCGCAGCTGTAGATGAAAAGAACTATTACCATACCAGTACGACCAAAATAGTCTTGAGCGAATTTATGGAGGCGATCCATAAACGGCAGGGCTTTATTGTCCTGTCCGGAGATGTCGGTGTTGGCAAGACTTCCCTGTTACTGCAGCTTTTTCCTAGGCTGGAAAGGCAAAATGTGGTGACTTCTTTAATCATAAACAGTCTTTTGACCAGGGAAGAATTATTGACAAGCATTTGTCAAGATTTTGGCTTGAATATATCCTATGATTTGAATTTTTCCCGTTTATTGAATATCCTACACAAGTTTTTTTTAAAGAAAAACAAGGAAGGCAAGAATTGTGTAATAATTATCGACGAAGCCCATAATCTTAGTGTCAATGTTCTGGAATCCTTGAGGATGCTCTCCAATCTGGAAACCAGGGGAAAAAAGTTGGTCCAGATTATTCTGGTAGGACAACAGGAACTCATGGACCAGTTCAAGAGAAAAGAACTCAGACAGTTAAAAAGCAGGATAGGTTTGGTTCAACATCTCTACCCACTTACTCGCCAGGAACAGGAAGACTACGTAAAATTCAAGTTGGCCAGCAGTGGTTCACAAGTGAGGATCACTTCTGGGGCGATGAAATTGTTATGGATAACCACACTGGGTAATCTTCGCTTGATCAATGTTGTCATGGAGAGATCTCTGCACGCTCTGGTGGTATTCAATAAAATGATTATTGACAAACAAATCCTCAAGAGCGCTTTGAAGGATATTGCCAAGTATCGCAGTGAAGTCCTGAGACGTCTAAGATTGGTCTGGACCAAACGATTGGCCTATATCTGTCTTCCCATAGTTTTGACCTGCACCACAAGCTTTTTTCTTCTGTTTTCCCAAAATCTGTTTATTTCCGCCTCTTCATCCCCTTTAAACAAAGACGGAGGGAAAGTGGTTTCTTCTGAAACCGGACATCCAGATAATTATTCCAGGAATAAAAGCAGTGAAAGGGTTCAGGGACCTGAGGAGGATTCCAGCAATAAAGCTGCTTTATCCAAGAAAAGAAATAAAGGTCAATCTATGGATAAGGGAAATGTTTCGTTGCCAAAACAGGACTCCGAAACTGAATCCAAATCCAAGGATTTTTGGTTTATAGTACAGATAAGTGTTTACTCCCAAAAAAACAAGGCGATCCAAAAGCTTTCCAGTTTGCAAGAAAAGGATATAGAAGCCTGCTTTCTGCCGGTCTGGGATACAGAAGGAAACAAGTGGTACATGGTGGAAGCGGGTCTGGCCAGTAAAGAAAAAAATGCGCAGGCTATGGCCCAAAAGTGTCAAAGTGTTCTTGATCACGATATTTCCGTGATAAGACTGGAAAAATCCATGGTAGAAAAGAATTTGCAATGTCTGTAGAAAACCCATCAAGAACAAAACAGAACGCGCAGGCTGATAACGTCCAGTTAAAGTTGGGGGAAATCTTAATAGAGAAGGGAATCATCAATGAAATTCAGCTTAATTACGGTCTGGAGATACAAAAGACCAACAAAGAAAAGATAGGATCAATCCTGGTCCGCAATGGATTATTGAGCGAATATGATCTGATGATAGCGTTGTCCAGGCAGCTAGGCTTGCGATATGTCAATCTGGAGCAAATAAAGCCGGATGTGGAATTCTTGAAACGTTTTCCACAAAAAAAGTGTTATACCCAGCGCATCTTGCCTTTGCAGAAGCACCGGAATAATCTCTTGGTAGCCACCTCGGAACTGCCTGATGCAAAACTTGAGCAGGAAATTCTAAAAGCCTGCGGTATTAGGCCTGTATTTTGTTTGGCTGAGGAAACTCGACTAATCAGCGCTGTCAGCAAGGCGTATTCCTCATTTATGTTTTCCACCAGGCAACTTTTGGACCAGGAAGTAAAAAGACTTCAGGCAGACAGGGATAATGTACAGGATGTGGAGAGTTTTTTCACCTACCTGCTTCAACTTGCCTTGGAACACAGGGCAACTGATGTCCATATCAGTTCTTTGCCTCTTAATATAGATATAAATTTTCGAGTAGACGGGCTTATAACGCATATATTGGCCTTGCCCCCGGAAATGCAAAGAATCGTCTCAGCAATAAAATTGAAGGCTGATATGGATATATCAGAACAAAGACTTCCTCAGGACGGGCGTTTTTCTATCACTATTTTAGCTCAGGAATACGATATTCGGGTTTCTTGTATTGTAACCAGTTACGGGGAAGATCTGGTCCTTAGAATCCTTCCGAAAGTACTGGCCAATTTTACATTGAATTCCCTCGGATTCTTTAACAAGGATGTTAATCGGCTTTTCAAGCTATTCAAGGAACCGGCCGGTCTTATACTGATATCCGGTCCAACCGGATCGGGTAAATCCACTACCATGAATGCAGGCTTAACATCTCTGGACTTGTTGGAAAAGAATGTCATAACCGTAGAAGATCCTATTGAGTATCTGGTACCCCTTGCTAAGCAGACCCAGGTCAATTCCGATATTGGATACGATTTTTCGCAGGCAGTCTACAACTTTCTTAGGCACGACCCGGATATTATACTTGTTGGCGAGATGAGGGACCCAGAAACAGCCTCCGCAGCCATAACCGCTTCCCTGACAGGCCATCTGGTATTGTCTACCTTGCATAGCGATACTGAAATCGGAACGATTACAAGGCTTCAAAGCCTGCATGTAGAAAACTTGCTATTAGCTGAAGGCTTGTTGGCTATAGTAACTCAACGCCTTGTTCGAAAGATTTGTCCCAAATGTCAAACTAAGTACACCCCAACCCCGGAAGATATCGATTATCTTGGTTACAGGGCCAATTATCTGCAAAAAGGGGGAGGTTGTGATTTTTGCAATAATACCGGTTATTACGGTCGCACAGTAATTTATGGATTATTGGAGGTTGATACGGAACTTACCCGCCTGTTGAGAGAAAATGCACCCTTGCACGAGATAGAAAGAGTGGCCAAGGATAAAAGGATCCAGAATATGTTCGAAACTGCGCGATATAAAGTTCTGCAAGGTATAACCACAATAATGGAATTACAGAGGGTCTTGGGTAGCCATTTAAGAGATTGATTGTGGGATTGTAGATAATGCGAATATATTATTTAAAAATGATAACCCCGGAAGGATTGTTGCAAAAACGTTTCATAAGTTTGCCATTCAATAATTACATGGCTGCTTTGCGTTATATGGAAAAAAACAAAAATATTGTCATAAACATACGTGCGCTGCCTGCATACATTGGTTGTTGGATCAAGTACCTTTTACCAGGTGAGGTAAACATAAAAAGGAAACAGCTAGCCGAGGCATTTAACAATATTGCTATCTTGTTGAATTCTGGATCCAGTCTCGCAGAATCTGTTAGTGAAGTAAGCCAGGATACTAACAACGAACTTTTAAAACAATCCCTGTACTTGATACATCACGACCTTCAATCAGGGTTGGAATTTTACAAGGCACTTCAAAGGCAGCAGGACTATTATCCTGATACTGTCATAAATCTTGTTAGAACAGGACAGGAAACTGGCCGGATGTCGGATATGTGTGCCAGAGTCTCCAGATACTATCAAAATATAGACAGGATCGTCAGCAGGACCAAAAGGGCCCTGCTTTATCCGGCAATATCCCTGGTCATGGTTATGGCAGTAGTAGTTGTCTGGTTTGTATATGTTATTCCCAAGATTTTAAAGTTGTTCGAGAATGCGGGAGTGGCACTTCCGTTGGAAACAAAATTGTTGGTTTTTCTGTCCAATTTTTTTCAGGAATATTTTCTGATCTGTTTGCTATTCCTTGTGGTTGGTCTTAGCGGTATTTATTTGCTTCACAGGTTGTTTTATTCAGTAAAAAAAATTATTGATTCAGCGATACTTCGGATACCTATCTTGGGTGATTTTATCAAGACCTCCGAAGGAGCCAGGATCAGCCAAAATCTGGAAGTATTGATGGAATCGGAAGTGGAACTCTCCAGAGCTTTTGGCATAATCTCTCATACCGTGGTCAATGTAGAATTAAAGGAGAGAATACAACTGGCTTGGGACAAGATTAAAAAAGGCAGTTCAATATCCTCCGGGTTGTCTCGGGCCAAAGCCCTGGAACCCTTTGCCTTGCGGATGTTGAGTGTGGGTGACGGTACCGACAAGATAAAAGAACAAGCAGCTTACGTGGCAAATTATTATCAGGATAAGCTGGAAGGCAAGTTGGATATTCTTTTGAAAATGATCGAACCGGTGCTGATTACCATCCTTGGCATTATGTTTGCTTTAATTGTATGGGGATTGTTTTTGCCAATTTACGAATTGATCGGAAATATTGCCTAGACCGGAAAATTTAGTAAGGTTGTTTAATAAATTATGTTTAAAAAGATTCTGGTAATAATTTTTTTGGCTTTGTTTGCCTCTTCTTTGGCAATAGCAGATGGTTGGCTTTATTCGCGCATTAATCACAAGCAGGCCGAACTGAGAAGTCTTCAGCAAAGGAAAAACAAACTCAAAACCCAACTCAAAAAGGTCAAAAAGAAACAAGAACAAATCAGAGAGTTAAAAAAACTCTGGCCAAGAATGGTCAATTCATTTCTTACACCTGAAAAATGGGAGCACTATAAAATAGACATTCAAAAGAAAGTACCCTGTCAAAAGGTGACAGATTTTTTAACCAATCTCCAGCCAAGCAAAAGACATGCTGAACATAAGACTGGTTATTGGCTTGTACCTAAAAAATTGCAAGTCAAAAGATTGGATAACAAGAATTACAGGGTTGATTTAAAGGGGCGCATCAATCTTTATGCCCCTTGATCAAGGTGGAAAATCCCTCATGATAGGTAATAAATGTATCAGGAACTGAAAAACATAGGCACGGTCATAACCATCGCCAGCGGAAAAGGTGGGGTGGGAAAGACTAATCTGGCAGTGAACCTTGCCCTTTCCATGGCAAGGTTCGACAAAAGGATTTGTCTTTTGGATGGTGATATGGGTACTGCCAATGCAGAAGTACTTTTGAACGTCAATCCGGAATATTCATTGCTGGATGTTTTGGAGGACAAGTGTGAATTACAGGAGGCCCTGGTTGAATGTCAACATCAATTGAATTTGCTCTCCGGAGGAACAGGCCTTGAACGGCTCGCAGAGCTATCCGCTCATGAAAAGAAGCGTTTCAAGGAGATTATTCCGCTATTCAAGAGATTCGATACTATGATTATTGATTGCAGTGCTGGTATTAACAGGCAGGTGGTGGATTGGATGCGCTATTCTACTTTGCCTATAATAGTTTCAACCTCTGAACCTACATCTGTAACCGATGCCTATGCACTGATCAAAACCCATTCCCGCCATTCCTCCCAACCTCTTTATCTTTGCATGAACAAGGTTAAGGAGTTGGATTACGGCAATAAGGTCTTTCACAAGCTTAAGAATATAGTTGGTGAGCAATTGAATATCCCGATAAAGTATTTTGGCTCACTACCGGAAGATGAAAAATTGCAAAAATCGGTCTCTCTTCAAAAAACCGTATTTTTGAGTCATCCAAATTCAAGCTTCAGTCAGGCTATTGAACATTATGCAGGAAAACTCACCGGACAAGGCAGTGTTACTGCTCAATCGAAAAAAAATAATAATTTCGAACAAGCGTCTTCCTTGAAACAAAGAAAGGAGGAAATTGAACAGTCTAATACTACAAAATCCAGCCATGAATCAGCCGATAAAAGACTGAGGGAACTGCTTAACAGTGCCTTCAACAAAAGGGCCACGGATATACATATTGAGCCCCTAAACAACCAGTATTCCATTAGGCTTCGCATTGACGGGGTGCTAGAACCTGTTCAGGCAATGAACAAAGAAACAGCCCTGAATCTGATCCAGGGCATTAAGTATGCCAATTCTGGCCAAATGGAAGGAAAAGGTTTGTGGCAAAAGGGATTGTTGCGCATGACTTCCCAGGATATGCAGGATACAATGGTGGCCCGTGTATCCCTCTTTTCCATGCAAATGGGAGAGGCGGCAGTGATCAGTTTTCTGGAGAAAGATTCTGACTTGAAAGGCATTGAAGATCTCGGACTTTCCGGATCTATGCCGGAGAGCATACAGGAGAGGATAATAAGTCCATTTTACGGTAATTTCGCCTTAATAGGCCCGAGAAGTTCCGGAAAGACTTCTACTCTTTACGCACTCCTCATGGCTTGTAGGGGCCCTGGACTGAAGATAGTGACAGCAGAGGATCTGATAGAAAATCAACTGGAAAGAGTCTCTCAAACCCAGGTCTCGTTCGAGGACAGTGATTCCTTGTGGTGGACTTTCAGGGAATTACTGCTTCAAGACCCGGATTTGATTGCTATGGACGGAGCGGATTCCAACCATGGGCTTGCTGAGATACTGGATTTGGCCCGGGTGGGACATAAGCAGTTTTTTACCTGTACAGCCAGATATTCAAGCGGATTCCTTCACTACCTGGCAGGACAGGATATTAAAACCAGGGCTTCACTTGAGCCACTTCAGGGAATACTGGGGCAAATGTTGAGCAGGAAGCTCTGCCAACATTGTGCCAAGCCTTATTTCCCGGGTAACAAGGAAGCCGATTTGTTGAAATATCACGGATTTTCCCCTGCTGAAAACAATTGGAAGAAACCGACCGGATGCAGACATTGTAACTTCAGTGGATATTGGGGTAGAACGGGAGTCTTTGAATATCTCGATCTGGACGAGGAGTTCAGGGACGGCTTAATGCAAGGATGTGATCTGAAATCGCTTAAAGAAAATTTGTACAATAAAAGCCAAGCCATTACTCTTGTTTCCGATGCCTTGAACAAGGCTTCCCAGGGATTGATTTCCCTGAATGAAATAATAAACCGGATCCCGTATGAAAAAACAAAGTCCTGAAAATGATTGTTCCCAAAAGCTTACGTCCAATCAAGGTTTTCGGTCAGGCACTATAATAATTTCTCTACAGCTCAAGGGACCAAGTGTGCCAAGGAACTAGTCAGTATGCTGAACATGGAAAGTTTTCTCGCTACTTCGTAGTCGAGATTACCAGAGTGTTAAGGTTTTAAAGTTTTAAGTAAGAATATTTTATCTAGACTTTTCTTGCAACGAAGATCTCGTAGTCGAGATTGCCTATGTTTCGGTGTGTTTGCCAGGGGATGGGAGTTAACATGAAAAAAGTTTTATGTTTTAGAGTTTTAAGGTTTTAAGGTGTAGAATAAGACTTTTCATCATTCGTTGTGGCCGCCAGGGCATGGGAGTTATCATGGAAAAGTATAAATCCAATTGGAAATCATTACTTGAGACACCCTCAAGTTGCCTGTTGAATATACAGGATAGCCTGTACCTTGCCTCGGAACAAGGTATACAAGAAGTCCAGGGAATTGAGGGAATCGAGTCTTATTTGTTCTATTTTACTGATTTTTCGGGTTTTTTTGATATGGGCACCCTGGATGTTCAGGGGGATTACAAGTATGCATCTCTACTTGTCAGGAAACGTTTGGAAGACGAAGGTAAACTCGAGGATGAAGACAGGCTCTTGATCTATGCAAAGCATAGGCAGGAAAAGGGAATCACCAGGGTCAGTTACGGAATAGTCCCAGCTGAAAGATACAATTCCCTGCAAAAGATTTACGAGCAACATCCTTATGGATTGATTTATTTCGATCCGGGAACGGTTCTCCTGGGACTTGTATCGAAAATGGATCAAAGCACGGATCACGCGGTAGCACTGTACAGTAATAACGCAATAGTGGTTATCTATGGAAGAAAAAATCGAATTGTTCAGTTCAAGAGTTATCACTTGAGAGATAATACCTTGAACTCCCTGCAGGAGGGACTCGGGTTTGTGGAGGACGATATCCGGATGCTCAATTGGCAGGGCTGCAGCATAGACAGGCTTGTCTTGCTGGAATGCCTGAATCAGCAAGCCTTAAACACTGAAGAACTGGATACTGAAATAGAGCAGTCCTATAGGAAAGAATACCTCATTAAGGGAAAAAGAATCTATTCTTCGCTTCCAGAACTTTTGCCTGCGCTTCCCTTGCATTTCGCCTTGGCTCCTGGGGAGGAAAAGGTTTACAGGTCTTTGGAAAAGGGGAGGAAATGGCTCCTGGTACTGCTGCTGTTTTTTATTCTATGCGGCGGCGTAATGGCAGGGAAGTCTACATCTGATTTTTTCCAGCTTCAAAAGCAAGTAAGCGATACCGAGAGAAAAGTAGCGGCTTTGCAGGAACAACTCTCCAATCAAATAAAACAGGTCGAGTTTGAACACGCGAAGGAAATGAGAGGGATGCAGAAGGTTGCCGGAAATGTGCTGGCTATTTCCAAAACTCCTGCCCTGGTATCAGTTTGGAATGGAATTGCTGAATCCAAAGGGGAGAAAATCAATCTGGATAGGTTGGAAATAAAAGACCACAAGAATTCCTTCAGGATTCATATAGAAGGGACTATAGAATCGGCACCCTTTTCTGCCCAAGAAAGTTATTCCGGACTGATTCTGAATATGAAAAAAAGAGGGTTTAAAATAATGAATAAAGAGTTTGTTAGCAAAATGCAAAATTCCTTCACCTTAAGTATGGAGTATAACGAGAACAGGGCAAACGTGATGTAAGCGTCTAGGGTGTGGATTATCAAGGAGCTATTGAGCAGGTTTATTCAACTATGCATTACAAAAGAAAATATATAGCTTTAGAATGGGGTTTGGTTGCTATTCTACTTATTGTCTCTTGTTTTTATTTATATACCGTCTTTGCATCAAAAGGAACAAGCAATTTGAAAGTATCAGGAAGAGGCAAGGATTTTTCAGTGAAAAAACTCCAGATAAATACCGAGCCATTGAAAACTGCCTTTAATATTTTTCCGGACTTGGATGAGGACAGGGGTAGGCATATTAAAAATCTTTTTGCTTGTCCGGTCAAGGAGATAAAACTTGAAAAAGTGCCGGATTTAATAGTCAGTATGATATTCATCGGACAGAATAAAAAATATGCAGTGGTTAACGAGAATATTTACACTTCCGGGGATATGTTGCCCGGGGGGAAAAAGATCAAGGCAATAAACAAGGATTCTTTGTTGATAGCAGACAATGGCAAAGAGAAGAGAATCTATTATAAAGACCCGGAAACTGTATATTTGAGCAAATAATATTAGAAATCAATGAGGTTGTCATGCAAATAAAACACCAGTTGTACCTTTTAGTTATATTAACATTGTTTGTTTTTGCGATGTCTTCCTGTTCCGGAACTCATCAAAAAGGAATTGCTACAGACGAGGAGAATAAGCAGCAAAGACTTCAAAAACACAACAAGAAGCTGAACAAAATGCGCCAAAAAGAGCGTGAACTGGAAAAGACCCATGAAAGGGGGAAGAAAACCTATCCTCAACCTGTGGTTCCAAGTTACAATCCCTTGAAGGAAACTCCCATTTCCCTGTCGGTTACCCAGGAACCCTTAAGGAAAATACTTTATATAATCAGCAAGAACGCTGGTCTTAATTTGGTTATAGACCCCGAGGTTTCCCTGGATAGTGAAGTAACTGTCAACTTTCAGAATACACCCTCTTATACAGTAATGAACAAGTTGCTCAAGGCCTATAATCTTACCTGGGAGGTCAATAACAATGTCCTGCACATAAAAAAATACATAGAAGAAACCTTTCAGTTGGGTTTTCTGAATACCAAGACTTCGGTGGACATAAACGCAGGTGGCAATGTCCTGGGGGAAATGGGTTCTGGGAATAACAACAATAATAACAATCAGGCTACCAATTTTTCCGGTCAGTTCAAGATCAACTCATCATTGGGTAAAGGAGTTGAGTCAGGATCTATTTATCATCATCTCCAGAACAATATAGAGAATATACTGCAAAATGAAGGCAACAGGCAGGAAGGTTATTTTACTCTTGATCCGACCAGCGGGACTCTTCACATCAAGGCTTCCAGATCTCAAATCAAAACTATAGCCAAGATGTTGAATAGGCTGAAAGAGAAAATGTCCCACCAAGTGCTTATAGATGCCCGGATTATCGAGGTGAAATTAAGCGACAGCAATAAGTTGGGAATAGATTGGTCGGTTCTAACCGAGCGTTTCCTGGATGGAAAAGGATTGAATATCGACCTTGGTTGGACAGGAGATAGCGGATCAATGCCCCTTACCGTAGTTCATGGCGGAGACTCCAACCAGGGTAGCAATCAGGAACGGACATCATTATCTATGGCGGTACAAGCCCTGCAATCCTTCGGGGACGTCTCCATAGTCTCCAGTCCGCTACTAAGGGTGAAACACAACCAATCCGCACTTTTTACTTCCGGATCTTCACAAAATTATATACGGAGCGTAAATCAGCAAAGTTCCTACACAGATGACAATAGGATCAATAGAGAGTCATCTGTTCAGGTAGACACCATCTTCGACGGAATCATGCTGGGAGTGGTACCTTTTATAAAAGAGAACCAAAAAGTGGATTTGCAGATTTTTCCCATTAAAAGCCAAATAGACCCTGGAAGCCTGCAATTGCAAAGCGTGAACCAAGAGGGTGACAAGATTTCCTTGCCCAGGGTGGATGTAAAGAACTTGAGTACCAATGTCAGGGTCAGGGACGGAGATACAGTAATACTGGGAGGTCTTATAGACAAAACTTCCAGTGAATCCAATAAATCCTTTCCCGGTGTTTCCCATATTCCAATATTGAGTTCCTTGTTGGGGTCCTCTTCGGAACAAATAGAGGTACGGGAAATGGTAGTGATTATGAAAATAAGGGTTGTTTCATGAGCCTTATTTACAAGAGCTTACAGGAATTGGATAAAAGAGAAATTGAGCGGAAATCTTCACACTTTTCGGCAACAGGGAAAACAAGACCGAAAAGAAATGCCAGGATTTTTTTTGTCAGTATATTTGGCACTATCGCAGTAGTGTTCATTTTTATGAATTATACGGGATTGAATCAAAATACAAAAACTGATAGTCAAGCAAGTGGAGCTATAAACCCAACATACGAGATCAAAGAAAATATCTCCAGGACTTACTATAATCCAATTAAAACAAGAAATAATTCGGATTTAAGCCAATTAAAACAGGTTAATATTTTGAATACTCCCCAAGAAAAAAGAAAAGGCACTTATACAAAGAAAGATAAAATTGTTCAGAACATGGAAGAGAGTGCATCAAATAAACACGAAAGCACTTCTTTGCATAAAAAGAACACTCCAAAAAGCAAAGATACGATAAAAAAAACAATAAACCAACACAAAACTCAAGCACAAGATGTTGACTTTTTTTCCAAAAGGAATAATAAGAATGTTCGTATCTCCAATTTGGAACAAAGGTTGAAAAGGTTTTTAAAAACCAGACAGTGGGATAAATTGGAAAAAAACTTGAAAAAATTGGACAGTATAATTGGCTCCAGGAGTTTTTTGGCCTTGAAATGGCGTGGAGTAATGTATTTACAAAAAAACAAGGCGCAAAAAGCGGAGAATTTATTCAAACAAGCCCTCTCCATCAGGCCTTTGGATGTGGAAAGCCGTGTGAATCTGATTCTGACTCTTCTGAGACAGGAAAAGAAGAAACAAGCACGGGAAATTTACAAAAGATTGCTTTCAAATAGACCGTTGAACAAAAATGTCCGGAAATTGGAATCTGTGTTTGAGTGAAAATGAGTTTTTAGTTTGACCAGCTTACATAGTTATCAAACAAGTTAGTAATTTTAAAAAATATCTAAAGTTTTTATTTTATAAGTCGATAAAATAATAAAGATATCTTGTCCCGTGGAAAAACTGTAAACATGTTGAATTTTCTAAATTAAGCAGTTGATCACAAAAATATTTATTTTTTTTATTAGTTAAAATTAAGGAGGCTATAGGTATGAATTTTGATTTTTACAGGCGAAAAAAGGCTGAAGAAGGTTTTACACTGGTGGAAATTGCAATTGTTCTTATCATAATCGGGATAATCATGACTGCTGTACTCAAATCCAGTGCTGTTGAGGATAAGGCGAAATCAGTAGAATTCAACCAACACCTGGAAGAATTGGATACTGCCGTCGCTTTGTACAAGGACAAGATAGGTATTTATCCAAATGCTACCGAGAGTGAAAATTATATTCACAACGGAACCAAAAACGGAGAGCAGGGCATCTTACCCGATCTGTACAATGAGGGTATGATCACCACGTCTGAAAATACCCATCCTTTTGATGGCGAGATGAACGCTTCGTATGCAGTTTATAATAGTAGCATAGATGGTGGTGGTTCTGTAGGTCCCTCAGATATTAATATCAATTGGGGCGGGAATTATGTTGAAAAACAAAACATAGTAGCCTATACACACGTTCCTCCAGCATATGCCCGCAAGGCAGACGAGACCTACGATGATGAAAACGCCAGCACAGGTAGAGTCCGGGCTTCAAATAGGTACGACAACGGTACAAATGAATATATCAAATTATACTGGAATCTGGACGGTTAAACAGATAGAAACAAATTCTAATGCACAGCCGCTTGCCAAGTTGGTTAGCGGCTGTTTTAATTAGTTTTCATCCGGAAATTGCCCTTTTTCCGTTTGACTTCGTCAATCTTCAAAATTATTCGTCGACGTATTAAGATACGCCTCCTCATAATTTCTTGATTTTCTTGTCAAACGAAAAAAAATCTAATTTCCGAATTGAAAACTTGCTGTTTCCGTATCCGGAAATTATTAATTTCCGGATGGGAACTAATTAAAAATACCCTCAGATGAACAGAATAAAAAAAAACAACGGTTTTTCCATTATTGAACTCTCTCTGGCGCTTATAGTTGTAGGTCTGGTGATTAGCGCAATCTATCCGGCTATACTGCAAAGCCTGCATTGGAGCCAGTATGAAAAGGGCAAAGAGGTCGTTCAAACCGCCCGCCAGGAGATAGTTGGATCTGCCATGATAAATGGCACACTCCCTGAGTCTCTGGAGACCGTGGGGCATACAGTTGATCCATGGAATGACGATCTTTTTTACAGAAACGCCACCAACTTGGGCAAGATATGCGAGTTTAACGCTACCAACTCCTCGACTGATTTAACCCTTCGCACCACTGATAACAAGACTATTGAAAATGTGGCTTTCCTTGTAGGAAGCAAGGGAGAAGACGGAATGGTGGACAGCAAGATCCGGACTGATCCGGTTGAGCTAGATGCTCACGACATAGTCGAATACGTAACTCTTCAATATCTCAAGAACAAATTGGATTGCCAGTAACTTTTACCCCTATCTGCAGTTCTATCCTATTGTAAGAATAAAATACCGCTTAATTCCATATCCGGTCTAGTTCAACTGGTACTTCCTGACCGCTCGATTGTGATCCCTCAGGTTGCGGCTGAACTTGTGTTCTCCGTTTCCCTTGGACACGAAGTATAGATAGGAATGCTCCTCCGGATTTTTTGCCGCCTTGAGAGCGGCGATACCGGGTGAACATATCGGGGTGGGAGGGAGTCCGAAATGACGATAGGTATTGTACGGATTGGAGGCATTTTTTAAGTCCGGGGTTTGCAGATTGCCGTCAAAATTCCGGCCGATCCCGTAAATCACCGTGGGATCGCACTGCAGATACATCCCTTTTTCCAGGCGATTCTTGAATACCCCTGCGATCTTCCTCATCTCGTCAAGTCGGGCTGTTTCCTTTTCCACCATTGAGGCCAGGATGACTATGTTTTGGATCCTTTTGGGACTTGGCATTTGGTCTCCCCATAAATGCCTCCTGGTTTGTTCCCGGAATTCCCTTAACATGATTTTCACAATATGTTTGCCGCTATCGCGAAAGGTTTTGGAAATCTTGTAGGTCTCTGGAAACAGAAATCCTTCTGCGGTTTTTCCGGGGATATTATACCTGTTTAACAATGTCTGATTGTGTACAGCCCTGCGAAAGGATTTTGAACTGGCAAGTCCGCTTTTTTGCACTTTCTTTGCAATTTCCCACCAAGCCAGTCCTTCTGGGATTTGTAGCTTGTGCAATACTAGTTGCCCCTTGCTAAGCACCCGCAATAGTTTCAATCTGGACCATCCGGTATTAATCCTGTATTCGCCCGCTTTGAGCAAAGAAGTCTTACCTGTGATTTTAGCCAACATCCGGAACTGGGATTTATTTTCCAGGATGCCCTTTGAATGCAGCTTATCCAGGATAGTGGAGAAACCAGAGTTTGGATAAATAGTTAAGGTTTTTTCTTCACCTGGATATTGGATGGGCAGTGACACGTAGTGATATATATACAGGGACCCGGTTAACAATAGTATTAAAACACACAATAAAACCAGTAAAATCTTAGACTTCATATAACGTCCGCGAATTCAAGTAGCTTTCCAGGATCACCACTGCTGCTTGTTGATCCAGGTATTGGTTCAACTTGTACTTGGAAACATTTGCTTGTTTTAATTGTTCCTTCGCCTCTATGGAGGAGCATGTTTCATTTACAGTATAAACCGGAAGTCCGCTTTTCTTTTGGATGCGACGGATAAAGTTTTTTGCCTGAACAGTAATTTCGGTTTCCTGTCCGTAGAGATCAAATGGCATCCCCACCACCAGGGCATCGATCTTTTCATGATTTATGGTATCCAGCAGTTCATCCCAGAACTGCCGGTTAGTTTTCTTGTACAAGGTCTTCAACGGGAAAGCCAGTGTACCCGCAGCATCGGTCATGGCGAGTCCGGTTCGCTTTAGTCCGAAATCTATTCCTAAGTAGCGCATAATTGCTTGGATTCTTTCAGTTCCTTTATTGCGAGTTCCCGCCAGTTACTTCCGGAGTACAAACTGGCCAGGTATTCGACTGTATGCAAGGCATGCCTGTCATTATCCATGTTGCGGAAAATCCTGTTCAATCCCACCTTGCAGGAAGGACAGCCCACGATAACAGGCCTGTCTTTGGGGTAATCTTCCAGATCAGATCCCAATTGGATGCGTTTCCTGTCTTTCAGGGTCTCGTATATCTGCGGCGAGGTCATGGCACTAAGGCCGCTTTCCCCGCAACATCCGGGGCTGATAACAATTTGGGAAAGTAGTAGTTCCCCCAGCTTTTGTGCATATATATTTTTGCCCGTGTTAGTGGGAACATTTACCCACTCATTGTGGCAAGCAGGATGATACAGGAGAAAATTGGGTGAGTTTTCCTGTAGTGCATTGATATCGTTATCCATGTTCTGGGCGTATAATATCTGGATCAAAAACTGGGTGATATCCCTGTGAAGCAATTTGTTCTCTTTGCCCGGAGTCAGATCGTAACCCCCGAGTGCCTCTCTGCATGTACCACAGGAAGTTAACAGGTACTGTGGGTGGATTTCCTGATCTTCTCTGTTATGCAGAATATCCTGGATATTTTGTTCATTTCTTTTTTGGTTCTCAGTGTATTCCTTCCTGTATCCAGAGGCCAAGTAGGGATATCCGCAACACATGTGTTTGTCTGGAATGATTACGTTAATACCCATCTTGTGCATAAGATAGATACTGGCCAGGGCTATACCCGGATAAAACAGGCTGGAGCCGCACCCTGGAAAGTAGAATACATCCCCTGCTCCGGATCTCTTGTCGTATGGGGAATAAAATATGCTTCCCCGGCTTAGGTCCAGCATCTCCTCCAGGTTGTGGTATTCCAGCTCCGGGAGTAAATCCTTGAATGCCGGATGTTGGAAATTTTGCCTTATTTGTTTGGGTATTTTTCCCCAGGTCTTGTTTTGTAGTCTTTGCCCCAGGGAAGCGATTTTGGCTGCCTTGCTTATACGCCCGGGATTCTGGTGCAGATAGCTCAAAACAGAATATTTTACAGGATGCTGTCCGCCTTGGGGCAGTTCTTCCAGGAAACTTCGCATGTTGGAGATTTGATTCGGCATGTCTATACTTACGGGGCAAACACTGCAGCATTTTCCACACAAGGTACAGCGTTCCAAGAGATCCTGTAACTGTTTCAAGAGTCTCTTGTCTGTTTTACCCTGAACCATGTAGGTGTAATAGAGGGCTTCCAGCAGGGCACCCAGGCTGATGATCTTGTTGCGGGGATGGTACAAATAACCCTCTTCCGGATAGTACATGGGGCAGACACTCTTGCATTTGCCGCATCTGGAACAGATTTGGATATTTTGCAAAAAGTCTATTAATTTTTCCTTCCTGGGGAAGTAGGATTTGTTCAAGTCTTGTATCAGGCCGTTGAATGAGAAAGTATATGCAGTGGACTCCGGATTTTTCTGGGTTAATTTTTCCGGGTTCAGGATATTATTGGGATCGCATTTGGATTTATAGTCTTTGAGCAGGCTTAGTTTTTCTTCCGGAAGATAGGCTATCTTGGTGATGCCAATCCCGTGCTCCCCGGAAATGGAACCATGCAGCTCCAAAACTATATTGAAGATTTTTTTTGCAGCTTCCTCGGCTAGACGCCACATTTCAGTGTTGTTGGAGTTTACCGGGATGTTTATATGGCAATTCCCGTCTCCGGCGTGCATGTGGTTGGCAATCATGATCCTGGTGTTGAACAGATCCTGTTCTATTTCCTTGAATTCGGCTTGCAGTTCCGGATACCTGCTGTTGAGATCCCGAAAGAAGTAGTGGATCTGCAGTTCCAGTTCCTGTTCCGCCAAATCGTCGACACCCACTTGCTCGTTAAAGATCTGGGAGCAGTAATTTAGTTCCATGTCTATAAATTCATCTCCCGGGTCGGTGCCTTCCAGGGCATTTACCCGGAGCAGGGCATTCCTGTAGGCAAGGGCCAAATAGTACAAGTTCAGGGATTCAATATGCATGGAGAATTCCGGGATGAAATCAATGGGGATGACCACGTCCTCGTTTATCTTGAATCCGCTGGTCCTTTTGGTAATAGCACTCAGTTTGTGCCTGTCTTCCCAGAAATGCTTGGCCTCCTGCTCGTCTCTCGCCTTGAATACATCCACGTTGTGGTATTCCCGGGCAATGTTTTCCACATCCTGCGTCCTTTTGGCCAACATTCCAGGATCAAAGGAGTCCAGCTGCATCAAGAGTACGGATATGGGCTCGCCTTCGTACAGGTTTGATTTCTTCCTGTACTCTATTGCCTGTACATATTTGGACCCAAATTCCTCTAGAGCGGATAATTTAACACTTTCGCGCTTTTCCCGGATCTTGTCCCTTAGTCTTACCAGTTCCTTTATCACCAGCATGGCATTTTGCATGGAATTGCCGTAGAATTCCAGGCACAGGGTTTGGGAATGCTCCAACTTGGGATGGATTGTGAAGCAGGCTTCAGTGATGATCCCATCCACTCCCTCTTTTTGAACTCCGGGCAGTCCGCCCAGGTACTTGTTGCTGACATCCTTGCCCAGCCAGGAGGAACGAATGTCCTTGCCCAGCAGGTTGACCTGATCCCGTAAATTGTCCTCTTCGTCCAGGATATTGAAGCTGATCTCTTCCTCTGGAAGTATTTTGTGGCGCGTATGCTCGGGCCTTTCTATCTTTAACAATTCCCCGGCCGGAGTGATCATTTTGAAATTGAGGATATTATCCAGCGTGGTGCCGTATTCAAAGGCCAGAGGGCCTCCCGCGTTTTCCGATATATTGCCCCCTAAAGAGGAAGAGGCCTTGGAAGCGGGGTCTATGGTCAAAAGGTGTCCTTTCTTGTTGGCAGCCTCAATCGCGTCCAGGGTTATCACCCCGGATTGGGCACATAGTTCTTGTTTATCAGGGTCAACACTTATAATGGACTTCATTCTGCTCAAGCTGAGTATTATCGACCTTGCTTGAGTGGGAACAGCTCCACCGGTTAATCCGGATCCTCCGCCCCGGGGGATTATGGAAAACTGCATCTCGTTTGCCAGGGAGATAATATTCTTGACATCCTGGGTCGTTTGAGGAGCCACCAATAACAAAGGGACCTGCATCCTGAGATCCGTTGCATCAGTGGAGGATTCCACCAGGGCGTTGGGGGAGGTGACGATTTGATGCCCAGGAATGAGTTCACCCAGGCGTTTGACTAGTTTGGACTTGAAATTCTGATCCGCTACAAACTCTTGCCAGAATTCATTAAGCCCGGATTGCAGCTTGGCGGAGTAATCTTCCTGTATAGCCGGGATTTCCCTTTTCAAACGATCGATAACGTTTTTGTACACCATTTTGGGTGTGATAAAGGGATTGTATCGAATCAAAAAGAGTTCGTTAGCCAGATCCAGGGCTATTTCCTGGATATGTTCGGGCCATTCCAGTATTTCCGCCTGGGAAAGCTTCAGCACCCTTTCCGCTATCTGAGCTCTGGGCAATGTGATATGAGGTGAATTTTTGGGCATTTTCTATCGTCTTTGAAAAATTACTAGTTGGAGATACACTCAATAAAAGATCCAAGGGAGATTGTAAACATTATATCGGCTTTAGGCAATAAATTTGTGGATTTGATAATTCAAGTGTTCTAGGTTCGACGTTCGAATTTTATTCCTGCAACAAGAAAAAATTCAAATACAAACAACTAATTGAATTCTAGAACAAAAAAGCCGTGCAAAGCACCCAGTGGGATTTGAGTCTGGAAATGTTTTAGTGTATATTCCTGTGCCAGTGGGATCAGGACTAGCCAAGAACCAAGAACAAGGAACGAGAAACCATGAACCCTTACAAGGTTTTAAACCGGGACATGAGTCAATAAATGGAAAACACAAGAAAAGGCGACCATATTGATGAGTACCTGCAGGGTCAGATCGAGAGGATTACCTATGTAAACGAGGACAACGGGTATACCGTGGCCAAGGTGCAGGTCCAGGGACAAAGGGAACTGGTGACTGTTATCGGGAATATTGTTTCCCCCTTGCCGGGCCAGGTCCTGCAAATGAGGGGTGAGTGGCAGAATCATCCCCAGTACGGGCCCCAATTCAAAATTAATTACTGTAATTGCAAGACCCCTGCAAATGCCAGCGGTATTCAAAAATATCTGGCATCCAGCCTTATCAAGGGTGTGGGACCGGTCATGGCCAAGCGCATCGTAAAAAGGTTCGGGGAGGATACTATTCAAATCCTTGACCAGTCCCCGGACAAGCTGGTGGAAGTAGAGGGGATCGGATATAAAAGAATAGAGATGATCAAGCAGGCCTGGCAGGAGCAAAAAGAGATCAGGGAAGTGATGCTGTTTCTGCAGGCCCACGGTGTTTCCACTACTTATGCGGTCAAGATATTCAAGACTTACGGCAATGATTCAATACAGGTGGTACAGGAAAATCCCTACCGCCTTGCCACTGATATATTCGGTATAGGATTTGTTACCGCTGACCAGATTGCGGAAAAACTGGGATTTGAGAAGGAGTCGGAATTAAGGGCCAGGGCAGGAGTATTGTATGTCTTGAATCAGACCTCGGAAGAAGGGCATGTCTACTATCCCTATGACCTGCTGGTTCAAAAGTGCATGGATATGCTTGATATCAGGGAGCAGATCATTGTTGACGCAATAGACACCGTAGTTACTGAAAACAGGGTGGTAATCGAAGATATAGCTCCGGATGACGATAA
The DNA here is from genome assembly GCA_913055815.1 of uncultured Desulfohalobiaceae bacterium. GTDB lineage: Bacteria > Desulfobacterota > Desulfovibrionia > Desulfovibrionales > Desulfothermaceae > CAJXKR01. Next base: position 25,742 of record CAJXKR010000003.1, read on the forward strand.
ATCCAACACACACAGGGCCGTGTTTTTGACCGGATTCTATTATGCGGAACAAAGTATTGCGAATAAACTGAACAGGTTTATCAACACCTTCAAGTCCTTGAGGCAGGTGGATACCCAGAAGGCTATAAAATGGGTGCAGGAGAAGTATTCCATGCAGCTGGCTGCCAAGCAGGTGCAGGCGGTGACGAGCGCATTGAGGGAAAAGATCCTGGTTATAACCGGGGGGCCCGGAACCGGAAAGAGTTTTCTTTTGAACGCCATCTTGAGGATAGTTTCGGTCCTGGGCGCCAGGGTGGTCTTGACCGCACCCACGGGTAGAGCGGCAAAAAGGATGAATGAATCCACGGGTTATACTGCCAAGACTATTCACCGGCTCCTGGAGTTTGATTTTCAAAAAGGCAGTTTCAAGAAAAATGAACAAAATCCCTTGGAGTGTGATCTCCTGGTTGTGGATGAAGCCAGCATGGTGGATACAGTACTGATGCATCATTTGTTAAAGGCGGTCCCTGACGAGGCGACCCTGATTATTGTCGGGGATGTCTATCAATTACCATCTGTGGGAGCCGGCAACGTATTAAAGGATATGATCGAATCCGGCAAGATCCCGGTTATTCAGTTGAACGAGATTTTCAGGCAGGCCCGGGACAGTTCCATAGTCCTGAATGCGCACCGCATCAATGCCGGAGAATTCCCCAACTTGAGTGCCAGGGAGGACAAGCTGGATGATTTTTATTTTGTCCCCCAGGAGGATCCGGAGCTGGTATTGGACAAGATAAAGTACTTGTGCAGAGAAAGAATCCCCAAGCGCTTCGGACTGGACCCGGTAAAGGATGTTCAGATACTTTCGCCCATGAATAAAGGGGTAGTGGGAGTGAACTACTTGAACCAGGAAATGCAGAAGTATTTGAATCCGCAAAGCAAGGAGTTGAGCCGCGGGGGAAGAGTGTTTCGAGTAGCGGATAAAGTGATGCAGATAAAGAACAACTATGAAAAGGAAATATATAACGGGGATATAGGGAAGATAGTGGATATCGAGGAACAGGACCGGGAAGTCTTGATCGAGTTCGATGGCAAGCGCATAATTTACGATTACAGTGAATTGGACGAACTCGTTCACGCCTACGCGGTTAGCATCCACAAGTCCCAGGGTTCGGATTTTCCTGCAGTGATCATTCCGGTACTCACCCAGCACTACATGATGCTGCAGAGGAACTTGATTTATACCGCAATCACCAGGGGCAGGAAACTGGTAGTGTTGATCGGCACCAAGAAGGCCCTGGCTATGGCCATCAAGAATGCACAGACCCAAAAAAGGTACACCTATCTAAAGGAAAGGATAATGCACACGGTGTAGTCGAAATAAAAGTTGAAAACCAATCCAAAATAGTCTATTTTCAGCGTAAATTCTTCATTCATGATCATTCAGGGTCCAATGTTGCAGGTAAAAGGATTTACCGGCATCGGGATAAATTAAGCAGATTCAAAATAGGTGCAATAATCCATGAAAAAGCTGACATTGCTAGTACTGATTAATCTCCTTGTTGTTTTGGCCTTTGCAAATCAAGCTATATCCGAAGGGATAGAGTGGCAGACTTATCAAAACCGGGATTACGGTTTTTCCATTTCCTTCCCTGAGAGCTGGGATGTCAAGGAAAGGTACAGAAACACGGTGGTAGTGGCTTTAAGTCCGCCCAGGGGGAGAAGGGATACCTTTAGGGAGAATGTGAACCTGAATGTCCAGACACTGACACGCGGGCTGACCTTGGAGGATTATTATAAGAACAGTATTCGGGATATGGAAGAATACTTGTTCAATTTTGACGAACTTTCTTCCGGAAATTTTAAAATAAATGACATTGATAGCAAATACTTGATTTATACCCACGAGATAGGAAATGTTCGGGTAAAAGTACTGGAAGTGTTGCTTGTGAGTGGCAGTTTTGGATTCAAGATCACCTGTACAGCGATACCCCATGCCTTTGAACGCTACAGGGGTATCTTCAAGGAGATCTTGAGCAGTTTTGTTTTGCAAGTGGAATAATATAGTTGAGATCAAAGTTGTGTTCAGGTGAATATTGGGTGGAGTGATTACGAAAGAATAAGTTTTCAAGGCCTGATAATTTTGCTCGCGACTTCGTAGCCGAGATTGCCCTCGCAACCAAGGTTTCCTTGGCTAGATTGCCTATGCTTTGTGGTGCCCAGAAATATTATTTCCGGACAAAGAGGTACGATAAGAATGGATCTTAAATTGTTTTTCACCATATTCGGGACGATCTTTCTGGCTGAACTGGGAGACAAAACCCAGTTTGCCACTTTGCTCTTTGCAACCGACGGCCAAAAATCAAAATTAACAGTATTTTTGGCTTCGGCCCTTGCCCTGGTGCTCGCTTCCGCAGTTGCCGTCCTTTTGGGTTCGGTGGTCTCCAAATACATCGACACCAAATACTTGTCCTGGATAGCCGGGGTGGGATTTGTTGTTATCGGGTTGTGGACAATAATAAAAGTTTGAATGCAAGGAGTTTTCTAAAATGGTCAAAAGGAGTGGCGAATACAAGGTTGAATTGGATAGCGGAATTGAAATAGCTTATGAAACCTTTGGTGAGGAAAATAACTCCCCCTTGGTGCTTATTATGGGACTGGCCTGTCAAATGGTGGTCTGGGATGAAGAATTATGTGAACAGTTGGTTGAACAAGGATTCTGGGTGATCCGTTTCGACAACCGTGATTGCGGGAAATCCACGCATTTCCACAGTTACGGCATGCCGGATTTCACCACCCTTTTTACGGTGCAATCCGGTGAAAGGCTACAATATGCACCCTACACACTGCAGGCCATGGCAGAAGACGTGGTGGGGCTCATGGATCATTTGCAAATAGAAAGCGCAAACGTGGCAGGCATCTCCATGGGGGGGATGATTGCTCAAGTCCTGGCTACCAATCATTCCAACAGGGTAAAGACACTTACTTCCATTGCTTCCAGCACCGGGAATCCCAATTTGCCACCTCCCACCAGAGAGGCCTCGGAATTGCTGTATTCCCCCTTGCCCACCAACTGGGAGGGTTTTTTGGACGGATGGATGCATATGTGGCGGGTTTTTTCCGGCAAATCCTATCCGGTGGAGGAGGATTTGGCAAGGAAGTGGGGAAAGGAATCCTATGAAAGGGGACTGGATTCTAACGGTGTAGCCAGGCAGTTTGCCGCCATAATAGCTTCCGGTAACAGGAAGAAGGTATTAGCCAGTGTAAATCTACCCACCCTGGTGATCCACGGGGATGCGGATCCCCTTATACCGGTGGAGGCAGGAAGGGATACTGCCAATACGATTCCAAATGCAAAATTGGAGATTATACAGGGAATGGGACATGCCATACCCAGGGCTCTCTGGCCCCGGCTGATAGAGTTGATTGTGCAACACGCCCGGGTGTAACTAGTATAACGTTTCAATAAAAACATTACAATTAATGTTTCCTTAGCACTATAGCACAATTTTATTATATGAACTCAATGCAGTTTTCAGTCATCCCGGACCCCGTATCGGGGTACGGGGCAGGCTTTGGTCCGGGATCCAGTCTTTTTCTTTTTTTCTGGATTCCGGCTTTCGCCGGAATGACGGCAACTCGATTTTGACATAGCTCTATTGTAAAGCTTTTAATGGCACGCTATACTAGTGCCTGATCGAAAACTGTTTTCAATTCGGAAATTAGATACCGTCCTTGCGGCGGCGTTGATTCAGGGCCTCTTTTATTACCTGTTCCAGGTCGCTGTGCTTGAAGGGCTTGGTAACGAATGCGTCGATTTCAGATTCCAGGTTGGTGTCTGTATGTATGTATTCATAATATCCGGTACATAGAATGATCGGGATCGTGGGCCCGATCTCCCTGAATTGCTCCGCCAGCTGATCCCCTTTCATGCCGGGCATGAATAGATCCACGAATATCATATCGTATTCCGGGGAATTTTGCCAAAAGTGCCCCAGGGCTTCCAGTCCGCTGGAAAAATAGGTTACCTCGTAACCCAGATTTGCCAGCATTTTCTTTCCTATATCCCCCAGTTCGGGTTCATCGTCTATAAACAGGATATGACCCGACCCCTCGAATTGAGTGAATTCCTCCTCCTGTTCCTGTATCTCCGGCTCTTTTCCTTGTGTCTGCACTTGGGGAAAATATACGCTGAAGGCACTTCCCTTGCCCTGCTCGCTCTCTACCTTAACATCTCCTCCCAGGTTCTTGACTATGCCCTGCAGCAGGGAAAGGCCCAGTCCGGTTCCATCCTGCTCTGTTTTGGTAGTGAAATAGGGATCGAAGATCCGTTGCATCTGTTCCTTGGATATGCCTTCTCCGGTGTCGATTACTGACAATTTCAAATAGTTTCCGGGAGCTAAATTGCAAGACCGGGATTTTGAATCCGCGGTAATTTCCTCCCTGTCCAGACCCACGGTCAATGTACCGCCCCCCAGGTTGTTCATGGATTGAATGGCATTGGTGCATAAATTCATTACCACTTGGTTTATTTGGGCAAGATCAGCCAAGACTTCCCCTTTTGCGTTAATTTTTTGTTGCAGCCCTATAGTGGTAGGTAGTGTGGCGCGCAGGAATTTCAGGGATTCCTTTATTACCAGGTGGATTTGCAACGGACTGGATTCGCGTTCATTTTGACGCACAAAAGCCAGTATTTGATTTACCAGTGTCTTGGCCCGGTCAGCAGAAGTAAGTACCTGGTTGAGGTATTTTTCCGGGTTCTGGTCGTCCTTGCCAGCCAATTGAGCCAGTTCAGTATAGCCTATTACGCTGGAGAGGATATTGTTGAATTCGTGTGCTATGCCTCCGGAGAGTGTGCCTATGGCCTCCATTTTCTGTGCCCTGCGCAGTTGTTCAGCCAGGTTCCTGCTTTCTTCCTCTGCAAGCTTTTTCTGGGTGATATCCGTACTTACTCCCGCGATGCCGTTTATATTACCGGAAGCGTCTTTCAAGGGCCGTTTTATCGTGCTTGCCCAGTAAATATTGCCTTGACTGTCAGGATAGGGTTCTTCTTTTTCCAATCCGGAGAGATTTCCCTGCAATATGTCCATATCGTTTTTGTACATTTCCCCGGAGTAATCGGTGTGAGAAAGTATTTCCCTTATGTCCCTTCCTATGACTTCCTCCTCGGTCAAGCCAAAGGCCTGCAGGAATTTTTGATTCACGAATGTATAGCGAGCCCATTCATCTTTGATAAAAGCAAAATTAAAGGAAATGTTCAAAATTTCCTGTAAAAACAACTCTGTATTGGTGAGTAGTGCTTGTTTCTTTTGCAAACTGCTTAGCAGCTCCCGGAACTTTTCGGTTGCAAGTGTTTTTTCTGTTCTTTGCGGATCGATCTGTGCCGGGTTCAGATTTACAACCGCATCGACTTCCAGGATGGACTGGATAGGTGTGTTGGAATCTGTAAATTCTAGACCCTGCCTGTTAACATAATTTATCCCTGTTACCGGGATATATTTTTTTTCCATGGAATTTTTCAATTTGTGTATGGTTTGCTCGATTCCGGGCATTTCGGTATTTACAAACACCGCAACAGGTTGTTCAATTTGGATCAATTCTGCAGCTTCCTGAAAGGATCCGGCCTGGATAATATCGTATTCCGGCAGGGAATTCCCGAGGAATTGGTAAAGTTCCGCCAGCTTGTCCTTGTCTTTGTCCAATATTAATATTTTGCTCATATCAACTCCCAGGCCCTAATAGGTAGAACCGAGCATTGGCAATCTTGACTACGAAGTTGAGAGACCGGAATGACGTTATTGTGAAAGCGACAAAATATGTGTTACAAGCTACTAGTGTTTCTTTTTCTTACCTAAACACATAACCACGTAATAACGTAAGCACATTTTTCATATTATCCGGTTTTTAAAAAAATCATTTCCTGTTCAAGCCGTGTTTTTTAAGTAGTCCGTACACCCTGGAATGTCCCAACCCGGAAATCGATTCGATTTTTTTTCTATCCCCGTTGGTCAAGCTGATAAGCCTGTTAAAGTATTCTTCTTCCGCTTCCTCCAGAATCCTTTGCCTGAAGGTTTTCCAGTCAGGTGCGTCATCAAGATTGAAAAAGGGCATATCCTTTCTGAAATTGGAGCCATTTATGTCTTCCTTGTTTACATTCCTGCGTGTTAGGGAAATACGTAGTTCATTGGGAAGATGCTTCCTGTAAAGTACCGGATCTTCCATTGCACTGGATATTGCTTGCTCCAGGATGTTTGCAAGCTCCCTGACATTGCCGGGCCAATCATATGCCCTGAGAATCTCCAGAAAATCGGAATGGATCTGTTTGGGTTTCAGTCCCATTGGTTTACAGATCTTGCTGGTATAGAAGTAGGTGAGTTCTTCGATGTCTGAAATTCGATCCCTCAAGGGAGGAATATTTATTTGAATGGAACCTAGCCTGTAGAGTAAATCCTCTCTAAATTCGCTATTCTGAACCATCGTGTCCAGGTTTCTGTTGGTAGCAGCAAGCAACCTGAAATCGCTTTTCAGTTCCTCATGTCCACCCACTGGACGGAATTGTTTTTCCTGCAATACCCTTAAGAATTTCTTCTGGAGACCCAGGGGCAGTTCACCTACTTCATCCAAAAACAGGGTCCCTTTGTCAGCTTGTTGGACAAGCCCGACATGGTCGTTATGGGCCCCTGTGAAAGCTCCCTTGCGGTGTCCGAATAAAGTGCTTTCAGCCAGGGATTCGTTAAGGGCTGCACAGTCCACGACAATAAAATTTTGCTTTGCCCTGTTGCTGTTTTCATGCAGGGCCCTGGCAAAGAGTTCCTTGCCGGTTCCGGTTTCCCCGGTGATCAAAACGTTGCCGTTTATTGCAACCGCCTCTGAGAGTTCATTCAGGGTCCTTTCCATTTCCGGGCTACTGCCGATTATTCCTTCCCGCTTGAGTATAGCCGGCTTTTGCCTGCTTTTCAGATGCAGCTCCCTGTACTCCAGGGCCCTGGTCAAGGGGAGGGTCACCTTGTTCATGGAGAGCGGTTTTTCTATATAGTCCCAGGCACCTTCCTTAAGGGCTAATTCCGCACCGTCCGGGTCCCCTTCCCCGGTAATGATTATTACCTCAGGCGAATCGGGCAGGGCTATAAGCCGGGGAAGTATGTCCAATCCGTTCCCATCCGGCAAGCAAACGTCTAGCAGGATTGCATCGAAAGCTTTATTCATGGCTTTTTGCAGTCCGTCTTCCAGGGTGAGTGCAGACTCACTCTCGTGTCCCTCTCGGGAGACGATTTGACTGAGCATTTCGCAAACCTGTTCTTCGTCGTCTATTATCAGAATATTGCTCATGTGGACCCTGCTGCCAATGATTTCGATATGTCCAGAAAAAAATACTATAATTGAATTTAAAAATTTTTTCCAGTGTTTTTGTAAATTCTTCCAAAAAAATCGGAAAAACTCTGTTCCAGTTTGGTTGTGTGTACAAGTTGTCTTTTTAATATATTGAAATTATTTACCATTGTAATTGAACACTAATTGGCACAGAAATTGATAGAATAGTAAGTGCAAGATAGTACAATTCATTCTATAAATAAAAGGAGTAAAGCCATGTGGTTTTCATTATTATACGATATAACCAAATTCTGGAATACGGTTTTGAACAGTTATAATT
>CAJXKR010000004.1 GCA_913055815.1 uncultured Desulfohalobiaceae bacterium
GAGGAGCTTTTTGAATCCGGGGCACTGGATTTGTTTTATTCCCCGGGAATCATGAAGAAGAATCGTTCCGGAGGAATGTTGCAGGCAATTTCTGATGCCGCTTCCTTGGATAAAGTGCAAGATAGCCTTTTCAAACATACTCTGTCTCTGGGAGTTCGGCGTAGAGAGATGGAAAGAGTGATTCTGCCGCGTGAGGAAAAAAAATATCCTACCCCTTGGGGAAATATTCGGGGAAAACAGTTGCAGGTAGGGGAAGAGAAATTTAAAAAGCCAGAATTCGATTCCTTGCGGGAGTTTGCCCGCTCCAGGGGGCTTTCTTTGGTCCAGTTGCGCTACTTGCTTCAGGAGTACAAAGAATGATCCACGAGGCCAGAATTACTCATTTAAAAGATGTAGCCCTGCCGCAGGACGGTGAGTATGTCTTCTATTGGATGCAACAGGCCCAAAGGACTGAATACAATCACGCCCTGGACTTTGCCGCAAAAAAGGCAGAGGAGCTAAATCTACCTCTAGTAGTGGGTTTTGTCTTGATCCCGAATTTTCCAGAGGCAAATCTGCGCCACTACAGTTTCCTGCTCCAGGGAATCGTCGATGTGCGGGATAAATTGGATCAACTGGCCATACCTTTTGTCTTGAAAAGCGGGGAAATGGTTTCTTCAGTGCTAAGCCTGTCCCAGAAGGCCGCTTGGGTGGTAACAGATGTGGGGTACCTGAACATACAAAGATGGTGGCGCAGCCAGGTGGCGGAAACAATTATGCGTCCTTTTTCTGCAGTAGAGACGGATATTATTGTCCCTGTGGACAGTGCCTCGGAAAAACAGGAAACAGCAGCCCGGACCCTTAGACCCAAGTTGGCCAGAATCAAGGAAGCCTTTCTGGATGCTCCGAAAACTCCAATGGGAAAAGGAATGCCGGAAAATTTGCCCGGGGAAATAATTGGATCTATTGATTGCGAGAATCTACTTGCAGGGCTTTCTATAAGCAAATCTCCAGAGCCTGTGTCCGCTTTCCAAGGAGGGCAGAGGACAGCCAAGAACTTGTTGGAGGATTTTTTAGAAGAACGTTTACCTGACTACGAAAAATTTGCCAGTGATCCGGTTGTTCAGTCTAACTCTCATATGAGTCCCTATTTGCACTTTGGCCAGATATCTCCCCTGCAGATATACGAGCAGGTACAAGGCTCAAATGCTCCAGAATCCTGTAAATCGGCATTTCTGGAGCAATTGCTGGTGAGAAGAGAACTTTCCATAAATTTTGTGTATTACAATTCTGGCTACGATAAATACGAGAAAGCAGTGCCGGATTGGGCGCGACAGAGCCTAGACAAGCACAAAAAGGATCCTAGGCCGTATATATATTCCCTGGAGGAGTTCGAAGAGGCGAGAACACACGATCCCTACTGGAACGCAGCACAGACTGAGATGCTAGATAGTGGTAAAATGCACAATTATATGCGCATGTACTGGGGCAAAAAAATTATGGAGTGGACAGAAGACCCGTGTGAAGCCTTTTACCTCATGCTTTTTTTAAACAACAAGTACGCGTTAGATGGGCGTGATCCGAATAGTTTTGCCGGTGTTGCCTGGTGCCTGGGCAGGCACGACCGCCCTTGGCAGGAGAGGCAAATATTCGGTAAAACACGTTATATGAACGAGCGGGGTTTAAAACGCAAATTCAAGATAGATAAATACGTAGAGATGCTGGGCAGAAAAGAAAGTTAAGCAGATTCAAGATTGGTAGAAAATTTGTAATTACAGATAATTATCTATTTTTGGAGTGAAGTTGTTCGACCCGTTGAAATCGTATATATTCATTTGCTCGATTTTGCGTTATCAGTGTTTGGGCTCAATCAGTTGATCAAAAAAAGCAAGAAGATATAAACATCTAGGTAGTGAAGATTGTTTTTCTGGCACTTTGAAATAACTACTCATATACATTCAAAATTGGAATTGCTGTAGATTGCGGACAGTCGTTGATATTGGATAAAATCCATGATATCCAGACAATCTATGTTTAGGGTAAAAGCAAACATCTAATATATTTTTCTTGCATGGCTATAAAATCCAACACAAAATGGCTATCCCTGTTTGTTGTTATCGGGGTTATAGCTGGCTTAGGTTCTATCCTGTTTCAAGTTCTAAGCGAACTGGGTATGCATTTTATACTCGATCAGTTAGCCGGATATAGACCCCAAGGTCCTGCCAACGAACACCCCATGCTCGCTCACACTTCTACTCCCTTCAACCGTTGGATTCTTTTGTTTTTGCCCGCTTTGGGTGGCATAGTCAGTGGTTGGCTGGTATATACATATGCCCCTGAATCCGAAGGGCACGGCACAGATGCGGCGATTGAGGCCTACCACAAAAAGGGTGGATTGATAAGGCCCCAAGTACCAATTGTTAAAACCATAGCTTCGGTCTTTACCCTGACTTCAGGTGGCTCTGGCGGAAGGGAGGGGCCGATAGCTCAAATCGGCGCAGGTTTTGCGTCCTTTTTTGCCAACAAGCTCCAACTTTCCCAGCGACAACGCAGAATAATGATGGCAGCAGGTGTGGGAGCCGGTGTGGGAAGTATATTTCGGGTTCCTTTGGCCGGGGCTTTATTTGCTTCGGAAGTCCTGTACAAAGATCCGGAATTTGAGGCAGAAGTCATAATTCCTGCCGGAATATCCTCTGTGGTTGCTTATTGTATTTTTTGCATGCTCTTTGGTTGGGGGTCTCTTTTTCATTCTCCGGAATATGAATTTTCCAATCCTCTGGAACTAGGTCCCTATGCGGTCTTGTCTTTTATTCTGGTGGGAATGAGTTTTGTCTATGTGAAAACCTTTTATGGGATGCGCGATTTGTTCGCAAAAATACCCATACCCATACATTTAAAACCCGCCTTGGGTGGTTTGGGAACCGGGATTATAGGTTTTTTTGTTCCGGAGACACTCGCTTTCGGTTACGGAGTCTTGCAAAATGCCCTGTTTAATGAAGTAGGATTTTTATTGCTTGCAAGCGTGGCTTTTGGAAAGATACTCACCACTTCCTTTACTATTAGTTCGGGTGGCAGCGGGGGTGTATTTGGTCCCTCGATTGTTATCGGTGGAGCACTGGGAGGATGTGTGGGGCATATATTTCACGAATTAACTCCCGGATTGACTCCTGCCCCAGAAACTATGGTTATTTTGGGTATGGCGGGATTTTTTACTGCTGTTTCCAACGCCACCATATCCACGATAATATTTGTCAGTGAAATGACCAACTCCTATCAGCTTTTGCTCCCCAGCTTTATGGTTTGCCTACTCTGTTATTATTTTGGGCAAAAATGGACTATCTATGAAGAACAAGTAAAGAACAAGGCCCTTTCCCCTGCTCACGCAGGTGAATTTTTCACTGATATTTTGCAAACATATAAAGTAGAGGATTTGAAGGAACAGATAAAATCGACTGATACTGTGCCCGAATCCATGAAGTTTTCTGATTTCAAGGAGTATTATTCCCAAACCAATCAAGAATATTTCCCGGTAGTGGATGAATCCGGGAAGCTAACCGGGATTTTCTCCAGTTCAGATTTTCGGGGTGTACTCTTTTCTATGGAAATTGAAGATTTGGTGGTGGTTAAGGATATAGCCACCTCGGATATAATTACCACTTGTCTCTCGGAAGATCTGCAGACAGTTATGAATAAATTTACTCGCAAGAACCTGGAAAATATTCCGGTGGTAAAAGAGAGCAATCCGGACCAGCTAATAGGGATGCTAAGAAGAAAGGAAATGATAGATTTCTATAATCAAAAGGTGCAGAAACTGCAAAATACCCCGGATTGATATACTATCGCCCCAAAAACCGCGGATTTTGAACCTTCTCAAATAATTATTTAGTATTGTTGTTTCTTGCCCTAAGTACAGCATTCCCCAAAAAGGCACAAACCCGGGTTGAGGTTCAGATAGGCAGATTGGGTAGATAAAAATATGTTTTCGCACTACAAAATCATTTCCGGTCCTGATTCCAAAAAAAACAAAATCACTATATTGCATTGCAAATAAATTGCTTGACAAAGTAAACAATGTTATTTAATTATTAAATGTCTTTTGACTAAATATAAAAAAAGGGAGGATGTCATGCAACAAATAAATCGTGCCACCATGCAAATGCTGGATTTTCAAAAAGGTGTTCTAAATAGTTTGTTCGATGCAACCTACAAGATTCAACTTCAAACCGAAGCAATGACAAATGATGTTATCGAGCGCTATGCGAGCTTTGCACCGGCAGGTACAACTGCAGCACTAAAAGGCTATATGGAAATGTGCAAGCTAGGTAGAGAAAATGTGAAGCAATTGATGGATCTGAATTTCAACAACTTGAGATCCTATTTTGAAAACTAGTTTAGTTTAGCGGGCTACATGCTAATTGTAGCCCAATACTTCCTTTTTGTTTCCAACCTGAGCAGAATCTTGACCCCCCCCCCTTTGAAAACTTGTTTCCCCAGTACTTGCAAGTTAACTTTCATTTTTTAGTGGATGCAGAACGGGCAATCTCTCCAACATAACTTGCCAGAATATTTAGCTAACACGCTAAGTTAGCTGTAATTTTTTATTTTAACTGGACTGTCAAGATTCATAACTATTTGAAATATTATTGTGTTTCCTTGTCTGATTTGGGCATGCTAGTCCCTTAATGTAATTATGCAAAATCAATGGAAATTTTCTCTTGTACTTAAAACTTGAAACTTTTACTAGATTCCAACTGCATCTGGAAAAATCCACCGCAAAAAGAGGGAAAATTCACTTGTTCTATTAATTATATTAGTGTATAGGCATTAGAAAATTTATGCTCTAGGGAGGTCGGAAATGAAATATGAAAACATTGAGCTGGAAATAGGCGAGGATTTTGTCGCCCGGGTAACTCTAAATCGCACTGAACAGCTAAATACTTTCAATACCCCTATGGCCCTGGAATTACAAGAGGTATTGAACGAACTAGACAGCAACACAAGCGTACGAGTGATTTTGATTAAAGGTTCGGGCAAGGCTTTTTGTGCAGGAATTGACCTTAAGGAATTTCATAATCAAACCCCAATGCAGTACCGGGAGTGGATTGAAACCATGGAAAGACCCTTGTCCACTATCACTCGGATGAACAAACCCGTGCTCGTCCAGGTACACGGGGTGGCTGCAGCAAACGGGGCAGGGTTGGTTGCAGCTGCGGATCTGGCCATAGGATCCCAGGATGCTAGGATAGGGCTTACAGCCATCAATGTGGGCTTAAATTGTGTAGGTCCTGTTGTGCCGGTGAGTAAATGTGTAGGTAGAAAGCAGGCCTTGGAAATGCTTTTTTACGGTGAATTGCTAGGGGCCCAACAAGCCATGGATATGGGATTGTTCAATAAAATAGTGCCTTCTGAGGAACTAGAACAAGAAGCAGAGAAATGGGCAACAAAACTAGCCCAAAAAAGTCCTTTGGCAGTAGAAAACGCAAAAAAATCGTTTTATACAGCTGCAGACATGGAGTACCAGCAGGCGGTGCAGTATATGAACGAAGCGTTTTCCAGGCTTTGTACAACAGAAGATGCCCAGGAAGGGATCTCTGCCTTTATGGAAAAGAGGCAGCCTCAGTGGAAGAAAAAGTAAATATCCCCAGTTTTAGTGTTTATGTTTCCATTGTTGGATAAGTACCTGTTGTTTAACTATTTCTAGGGATTGAATAAGCGTGTCCGATATCACCTTGTTGAGATCAATGTCTTTATTTTCCTCCACGATTGTTTGGAAAACGACCTCTGTGATTTCATCAATTGCTTGTTCTAGTTTGTAAGAATTTATATCCTGCATGGTATCGTCCAAAACATTGAAAATTAGCTCACTTATTATACTCTCTAGGTTACGATTTACTTTTTGTCCCAGAATAGGTAGGTAACCGATAGTAGATATTTTCTTGTTTTTATAAACTGCCTTTTTAATACGCATGTTTATATAACTTCTGACTTCTTCTTTGTAGACAGGATATTGATTTTGGACAGCTTTGTACAATCCAGAGGAAAGCCAGGATATAACTTGGGGTTTTTGGGACCTAATGATATTGTGGTTGATTTGTTCTATAACCTGGCTTTCCCCGCTCAAATGTTCTTGTACTCCGTTGATCATTTTTACAGTTACCCGGTCAGTGATCTCTTCAGTCAATGCATCAAGGTACTTATATATTTTTTTGTATATGTAAGTGTTTGTAAAATCGATAAGATGTAAGCGCTGTAGCCTGAAAAGAATGGATACTATCCTGATAATTCTAAGAAAGCGTAGAGTACCTATAGGAATACATCCAAGGGTATCGTACCAGTGTACAAAAGGATAAAAAAACCAGCTGTGGTAAGTTTTTTTATATATGGATATTCCCCACCGGATTAGGATCTCAGAGACAAATATGCCCACAAAGAAAAGGTCGTAGTAGAAAAAGTGTCTATGAATAGGGGTATAAAAGTGGTTAAAGCTGGAAAGATTGTTTGCTAAAAAAAATTCTACTGCCGGAATAGAATAGATCCAGTCAAATACGATCCAGGATAAATTTACCATCAAGATTAACATCATAATTATGTCAAAGAAAAAATAAACTAATTGCTTGGAGTCCAAGTCGCGCAGTGATATCATAAGCCACCTCAGATATAGTCTGCAGGAATGTACTTTCTTCGGAATGTGCTTATTATTGTAAAGGCAGGCAAGAGTTGGGATTAATTTTAGTCCCTGGCCTTATTGGACCAGGGAAAGATTTGCGTTAACTTGCTTTGTCTAATTTTACCGCGCATACTTTGTATTCCGGTATTTTGGCTATGGGATCAATGGCGGGATTGGTCAATTCATTGGCATTGCTTTCCACAAAATGAAAGGGTAGAAATACAGTTCCCGGTTCAACACGATCGGTCACCAGGGCAGAGATTTCGATATTACCCCGCCTGGAGGAGACCTGAACCTTGTCTTTCTGCGATATTTGGAGCTTGTCCGCGTCTGCGGGATTTATTTCTACAAATCCGTTTTCAACCGCAGAATTCAGTGTGGGCGAATTCCTGGTCATTGTACCAGTATGATAGTGGGCAAATACGCGACCGGTGGTTAGCCACAAGGGGTATTCTTCATCCACTGTCTCTGCAGGGGCCTTGTGTTCTATGGCGTGGAACTTGCCTTTTCCACGTGCAAATCCGTCCTTGTGCAGGTATTTGGTCCCGGGATGGGACTGATCGGTACACGGCCACTGCAGGCCCTCGCCTTCCAGGCGCTCAAATGTTATGCCACCGTAGGATGGGGTCATTTCGGCTATTTCCTGCATGATTTCTTCTGCCGAAGAATATTGCATGCTGTAGCCCAATTTGTTGGACAAATCTTGGATAATTTCCCAATCCCTTTTGCTCTCACCCACGGGCTCAATTGCTTCTCTTACCCGGCTCACACGCCTTTCAGTATTGGTGAAAGTCCCTTCCTTTTCCGCGAATGAGGCACCGGGCAGTACCACGTCTGCCAGTTCCGCGGTCTCGTTCAGGAATATGTCCTGTACAACTACTAATTCAGAGTTTTGCAACGCCTTGCGGACGTGATTGCAATCAGGATCACTCATTACCGGGTTTTCTCCCATGACGTAAAGTGCCTTGAGCGAACCGTCCTCAAGTCCGGCAATCATTTCCGGTATGGCAAGCCCGATCTGATTGGATAGCTCAGCGTTCCAGGCCTGGGAGAATTTTTGATTGATATTTTCATTGTTTACCGCTTGATAACCGGTAAAAACATTGGGCAATCCGCCCATGTCGCACGCCCCCTGGACGTTGTTCTGGCCTCGCAGGGGATTTACCCCGGTGGCATATTTGCCCACGTTTCCGGTTAACATGGCCAGGTTGGCGAGTGATTTCACGTTGTCCACACCAGTGGTGTGCTGGGTTATGCCCATGCAGTAAACAATAGAGGAGGTCTCGGCAAGGGCAAAGTATTCGGCAATCTTTTCGATGTCCTGTTTGTCTATATTGGTAATCTCGGATACCTTTTCCGGGGAGTAGTTTTGTATTTCCTTTTGGAAGTCTTCAAAGTCCTCGGTGTAATTATCTATGAATTCCCTGTCCTCCCAGCCATTTTGCAGGATTACGTTCATTATGCCGTTCAAGAGGGCCACATCGGTGCCCAATTTTTGATGTACCTGGATATCTGCAATGTCCCCGATTTGTATCTTGCAGGGGTCTGCCACTATTACCTTGGCACCTTTCTCCTTGGCCCGGAATATGCGGGAAGCTATGATCGGATGCGAGGAGGTGGTGTTTGAACCGGTAATAAAAATGCACTTGGCATCTTCCAGTTCGTCGATGGAATTAGTCATCGCTCCGCTTCCAAACGAGGCGGCAAGCCCTGCCACCGTGGAAGAATGTCAGAGCCGCGCGCAGTGGTCTATATTGTTAGTACCTATCCCTGCCCGGGCAAACTTCTGGAAGACGTAGTTCTCTTCATTGCTCACCTTGGCGGAAGCCAAAAATCCGATGCTGTCCTTGCCGTGGTTATTTTTGATTTCCTTTAGCTTGGATGCGGTATAATCAAGGGCTTCCTCCCAGGAAACCTCGGTAAGCTCACCCTGTTTTCTAATCATGGGCTTGGTAAGCCTTTTTTTGCTTTGCACGAACTCGTGCACGTTCCAGCCTTTTATACACAGGGTTCCCTGGTTTACAGGACTGGTTTTGCAGGGTATGGTACCCACAACTTCCCCGTCCAAAACTTCCAGATAGAAGTTGCACCCGCACCCGCAATAGGGACATGTGGTAAGTACTGTTCTATAGTCCATGTTATGACTCCATGTTCGAAGTTCGATGTTAATATGAAAAAGTTTTAGGGTTTTATGGTTCAAGGTTCCACGTTCACGGTTGAAGAAAATATACCCAGCTAGATAATCGAGTTCCCCAATTTTCTAATTCTCTAATTTCTCTGCACTAATTCCCAATTCTCTTAATAACACTACAGCGAAAGTTACTTTTTATATCCGTCATTCCAGTGAAAGCAGGAACCTAGACAAAGAACTGGATTCCGGCCTTCGCCGGAATGACAAGAATGGTTGCAATTCAAAGTTTCACTGTAGTGATAACCAATTTTCTAATTCTCCAATTTTCTCTGCACTAAAAACCAATTCTCTAATTTCTTTGCACTAATTATCTAGTCTCTAGCCAACCACATTGAACGGTGGCTTTTGTTCATCAGTAATACCGGTGGTATAGCCAAAGTCCTGTTCCATGATTTCCGACACCTTCTTGTAAAGCGTACGCAAGGGAATATCAGCTGGGCAGGCTTCTTCGCAGAGTCCGCAATCTATACATCTGCCTGCCATGTGTACCGCCCTGGTCAAGTGGAATATGGGATTTTCAGGGGGAAGATTATAAGTTTGTATCAATTGCTGGTTTTCCAGGCTGCATTCGTTACAGAAGCACATGGGGCATACATCCCTGCAGCCGAAGCATTTGACGCATTTGTCGAATTCCTTTTGCCAGTATTCCATTCTCCCTGGAAAATCCATTTCCTCTACGGTATCAACTGAATTGAAAGATACAGGGTTGGCTTTTTCACCAAAGCCCTCGGTATTGGTGTATGGCTGAAAGCATTCACATTTGTCAGCCAATTCCTGGGGACAATTGATACCCACCAAAACAACCTTGTCCAGATCTATTTGGTTCCAGATATGCAGGGCATTTAATCCCCTTTCATCGCATCCGCGTACCAGAATACCAAAGGTGTCTTCCGGATATTTCCTGCTCAATGTAACCAGGATCTTGTCCAAAGGGTATCTGCTGTCCCCGGGTTGTTCTTTTTCCCCCAGGTTCAGATTTTCCAATTCCTCTTCAGTGGTGAAAAAGTGCGGCCCGATGTGGCCGTTTTTTTCAACAAGGCCGATAAAGCCTTTTATTTGCTGGGAAGCAAGTAGTTCTTTTACTTTGGATTTTACCTCTTCAATCATGAGTATCTCTAAATTTTTTATAGGTTAAAAACTATGTATTCTTTTCCAATGTCCTTTTTCTTGTGTGGATGACCTTAACATGAAAAAGTTTTATGTTTTAGAGTGTTAAGGTTTTAAGTAAGAAAAAGAACCAATAGCCTGTTTATTCAACAAGTTGAGTACCTTTTCATGCTTCGTTGTGCCCGCCAGGGCATGGGAGTTAGTATGAAAGACTGTTATCTGTTATCTTGGAATGCCAGTACTAAACCAGATAACTGATAACTATTAACTGGTTTCAACCTAGGCAGCACCCTGCAGCTTAATATCACCGGATTTCAGAGGTGAAGGCCCCAGTTTGCGCAGGGTTTCCACAAAATCGATTACTTCCGCCTTGAATTCCGGTGCTTCGGCGGAGGAAACCCATCTGGCCCTTAGCCTCTCCTGTTCAATACCGTTGAAGGCGAGTAGTTGCTGCAGAAAATTGATCCTTTTCTTTGCGGAATAATTACCGTACAGGTAATTGCAGTCTCCCAGGTGTCAACCGCCCACAAAGATGCCGTCAGCTCCCTGCTGCAGGCCAAGCAGCATATGGTGGAAGGATACGCTGCCGCTGCACATGACCCGAATAATCCGTATATTACTCGGGTACTGAAACCGACTGACCCCGGCCAGGTCAGCAGCTGCGTAAGCTCACCAAGTACACAGGAAACTGATTATTTTGGGCTCAAAATTTTGTTCTGTCATATTTATCTTCCGTTGTAAGTTGTAAGTTGTAAGTATTAAGTTATAAGTAGTAAGTTGTTGAGGAAATATATATCCTAAAACTTTAACACCTTTAGACCCTTAAAACCTAATCACCTAACCACATAATCACGTAACCACGTAAAAACTTATCATATCGCAGCCCTTATCTGGGCAAACAGTTGATCCGGCTTGTATCCCTTCAGCTTGATGCTGTGTGAAGGGCAAGTTGCAGCACAGTTGCCGCATCCCTTGCAAAGGACCTCGTTTATTTCGCAGGCGTTTATTTCCGGATTGTAGGTAATAGCCTGATAGGGGCAGGTATCGATGCAACCCAAACAACCGATACAAGACTGCGGATCTATTTCCGCAACAATGGCACTGGAAACGAGCTTGTCCTTGAACAGGATAGTGCTGACCCTGGAGGCAACGCCAATGCCCTGGGATCTGGCTTCTTCTACTGTTGCCGGGTACCTGGCGGATCCACAGACAAAAATACCGTCTGCGGCAAAGTCCAATGGCCTCAACTTGGCGTGTGCTTCCAGGAAAAAGTTGTTCTGGTCTGTTGGTACCCGCATCATCTGGGAAATCTTGCCTGCGTCTTCCCTGGCTACCAATGGAGTTGACAAAACTGCCAAATCATAGGGTAGCTCCACTGTTCTCCCCAAAATATTTTGATAAAAGCTGACCTTGTCTCCGGATAGTTCTGGCGGGTTTTCCGGATCATATACTTCGAAGTTTATCCCTTTACCCCTGGCGTCCCAGAGCATTTTCTCCTTTTCAGTTCCGTACATCTGCATGTCCCTGTACAGTATGTGGATATTAGCCTCCGGGTTCAATTCCTTCAGGTAGAGTGCATTCTTAACCGCGCTCATGCAACAGATCCTGGAGCAATAAGTCCTTTCCTCGCATCTGGCACCCACACATTGGATCATCACGATATTCTGAGCCTGGACAGTACCCTGGGCCATTTTTGATTCAAGTTCCATCTGGGTTATTACCTTTTCACCGTCGTAACCAAATAGGCCGTGGGGTTTCAAGGGTTCGGCGCCGGTGGCTACCACTATGCAGCCTACGTTTTCCGAAATATTTTCACCGCCCTTGGTTTTCAGATCTACTTGGTAGTTCCCGATATATCCGCCCACGCTCTCTACTTCGGTTTCCTTGTATATCCTGATATTGGAATGATGCGTAACATTGTCCACCAGTGAACTTATCCAGTCCTCGGCTTTTTCGTTGTACGGAGCAAGCTTGTTTATGGACTTAAGCAGCCCACCGAATTCCGCCTCCTTTTCCACCAGATACACCTGGACTCCCATGGATGCCAGGGCCTCTGCAGCGGATAGTCCGGCAATCCCACCTCCGATAACCAAGGCTTTGGCTACCAGGGAAGTCTGTATGTCTTCCTGGGGTTCAAGGTAGGCACTCTTGGCCACCCCCATGCGCACTAGCTCCTTGGCCTTTTGTGTGGCGTTTTGTTGTTCCTGCATATGCACCCAGGAACACTGATCCCGGATGTTTACCATTTCGAACAGGTAGGGATTCAGTCCCGCTTCTGCGCAGGAGGATGCAAACAGGGGTTGATGGGTCCTGGGAGAGCAGGAGGCAACAACCACTCGATTGAGAGCGTGTTCCTGGATTGCGTTCTTGATCTCGTTAACTCCTGCCTCGGAACATGTATACAGATTTTCCTTGGCAAAAGCCACACCCGGCAATGAGGCCACGTACTCGGTAACTTCGCTGCAATCCAGGTGTCCGGCAATATTGGACCCGCAGTCGCAAATAAATACACCTATTCTCACTTCGTCCTGATTGTTGTTTTGATCTGGACTTTGTTCATTCATAACTTGTTCCTTGGTGTCTGTGTATGTGTAAGCAATTGGTTATATTGATTTCGTTAATCTACTCACTGATTCTCTAAGTCTCTTTTTTCAAACAACCAATTATCCAGTTCTCTAATTCTCAAATTTTCCAACTCTCCAGTTCTCTAATTCTCCAATTTTCTTAATCCCCAATTCTCTCTTCATTCTTAACCAATTCTCTAATTCTCCAATTTTCTTAATCCCCAATTCTCTCTTCATTCTTAACCAATTCTCTAATTATCCAATTTTCTTAATCCCCAATTCTCTCTTCATTCTTAACCAATTCTCTAATTCTCCAATTCTCTCTGCACTAGGTAGTTAAGATGCCTTGCTCACTCGATCTGATCCTGAACCGCCAAGACTGGTCAAGACCTGCACCGCCCTGGATGAGGCACTGCTTGCCTGGGCTACTGACTCCGGAATATCCATGGGATCGTTGGCGCATCCACATATAAAAATACCCGGCTTGGTAGAGTCCAAGGGATTTTTGTGATCGGTTTGGAAGAATCCGAATTCGTTGATCTCTATACCCAGTATCTCAGCCAGGGGCTTGGTACTGCTGCTGGGTTCGCAGGCAGTTGCCAGGATAACCAGTTCAAATTCCTCGGATTTGACTTTCTGTTCCTTGGTATCCTCGTAGGTAAGCACCGGATTTTTGTTTGGAGATTCGGTGATTTCCGCGACTCTTGCTCGCTTGTAGAAAACGTTGGAACTGTTTTGGCTCCTGATCTTGTATTCCTCAAAACCTTTGCCCACTGCCCGTATATCCATTCCGAAGATGGTGGAAGTGGTTTCCGGATCGTGTTCGTGGGCAATTATTGCTTCCTTTATGGAATGCATACAGCAGTATCCGGAACAAAACGGGAAGAAGCGCTTGTCCCTGGATCCAACGCACTGAATAAAGGCCAATTTGGAGGCATCCTTGAAATTCTCAGCCTGTTCCAGCAGTGGCCGCAGTGTTTCCTTGAGCCCCAGGTACTCCTCGTATTTGTCAGCCCATTTTTTCCTTTCCTTGTCTTCCGGGTAGTTGTCCTGTTTGTATTCGGAGTAGAAGGTCTCAGTGTCCTGTTGGTATTCGTCTTCGAATTTCCCTAGGCTCTTTTCCGCCTTTTGCAGTTTTTTCTCCAGGTCCTGGATCTGATTTTTTATCCTCCGGTCAGACGGCCTCTCCAGGTGTCCCTCGGTGGGTCCGCTGGCACCCAGCATCCTCTCGAACTCCATGGATGTTAGAACATTGGGAATCTGGTTGTATCTGTACTCCGGTATCCTGGTAGGATCGAAAACCTTGTATCCGGTGGCCACTATTATGGCACCCACCTCAAGTTCCAGTAATCGGTCCTCCTGTTCGAAATTTATTGCATCTGCCTGGCAACTCTTTTGGCAGATACCGCACTTTTTACCTTGGAAATGCCTGCAGTAATCCGTGTCTATGGTGAATGTGGAAGGAATGCCCTGTGCAAACCAGCTATAAATTGCTTTTCTGTTGCTAAGTCCCTCGTTAAAGGCATCAGGTACAGTAGTGGGGCACTTGGCTGCGCAATTACCGCATCCGGTGCACTTGTCCTCGTCCACATAGCGGGCCTTTTTGCGTACAGTGGCCAGGAAGTTTCCCGCCTCTCCGCTTATATTTTCCACTTCGCTGTAAGCAAGCAATTCAATATTTGAATGTCGACCGACATCCAGCATCTTGGGAGAGAGAATTCAAATGGCGCAATCGTTGGTGGGAAAAGTCTTGTCCAGTTGGGCCATTTTTCCCCCGATACTGGGCAGGCTTTCCACCAAGTACACCTTGTAATTCATTTCTGCCAGATCCAGGGCTGACTGTATTCCGGCTATTCCTCCACCTATTATGAGAATATCCTTGTTCACGGTAATTCTCCTTGTTTTATTTTATGTGGTGGTTTAAACAAAAACCGTCCAATTTATTCAAAAAACTGCGAGTCATGGTATAATTGCCTGTTTTTTCAATGTCCAGTTTTAGTTACCATTTATTAAGGATTTACGCAGAAATTGTTTCACTCGATTTTTTCGTTTTGTCAAATAAATCCAAGGGGCCCAAGGATCTTATTTGTTCTGTGAATTCCTGGGCAACTTTTGCAAAAAGATTGCCTTCTGCAGAAGAAATCCACTTCAACATCATTCTGTTGGTATCGATTCCCAGTGTATCCACAAGTTCCTTGGTGGTTTCAAACATTTTTTCCGCTTTTAAATTACCATCCAGGTAATGACAATCCCCGATGTGTCAGCCGGATACCAGCACACCATCTGCACCTTTTTCAAAAGATTTGAGAATGAAGTTGGCGTTTACTTGTCCGGAACACATTACCCTGATTATCCTTAGATTGGGAGGGTATTGGAATCTACTTACTCCGGCCAGGTCGGCTGCGGAATAAGCACACCAATTGCAGGCAAATGCTATTATTTTGGGATTAAATTCTGTAGTCATATTTATTACCGCTTTTTGAGTGTTCAAGTTTGACAATGTCTATAAAAAAAGATTCCTGTTATCAGTTATCTGTTTAAAAACGGGTGTTCCCGGATAATATATAACAATAACTATTAACAAATCTCCCTTTCCAGTGCGGTTCCCACCATGGTAAGTATTTGATCATCTTCAAAATTCCTGACCCCTGCTGCTCCGGTCGGACAAGCCACTGCACAGGATCCACAACCCTTGCAAAGTGCTGCCTGCACTCTGGCAACCATCCTACCATTGTCCAGTTCTTCCAAGCCGATTGCATTGTAGGGACATGCCTCAACACATTCTCCGCATCCACGGCACAACTCTTCGTTTACTTGTGATACTTCTCCTTCCACTGTGATTTGATCCTTGGAAAGGATCACCGCCGCCCGGGAAGCAGCTGCTTTGGCCTGGGAAATACTTTCTTCCAACGGTTTGGGGTAGTGGGCCATTCCAGTGACAAAGAGTCCATCATTGGCGAATTCCACTGGCCTCAACTTGGCGTGGGCCTCCATAAAGAAGTTATCCTCGGTCAAGGGAAGCTTGAACATTCCGGCGATGGTGTCGTTGTCCCGGGGTACTATAGCTGAGGCCAGTACAACAAGGTCAGTGCCTATCTCCATATTTTGTTGGAGGATATGATCCTTGACCCTTACCTTTAGATCGGAATCTTCTTTTGTGACCTCTGGCTTCTCCTCTAGATTGTAGCGTATAAATACTACTCCCAATTTCCTGGCTTCCTGATAAAGTTCCTCTCTCTGTCCATATGTCCGGATGTCCCTGTATAAGATGTATATTTGCATTTCAGGATTGTTTTTCTTCATGCTTATTGCGGATTTTATGCTATGTGTACAGCACACCTTGGAACAATAGGGGCGTTCAGGTTCCCTGGAGCCCACACATTGGATGAATACCGCAGTATTGGCCTGTTCGATCTTGTTGCTTTTGTTAGCCATCGTTGCATCAAGATCCAAGTGGGTAAGTATCCGTTCATCTTGACCGTAGAGGTATTCCCCGGGTTTGTATTCTTCTCCCCCGGTTGCGATTATTACTGCACCGTGTTCCAGGTTGATATCGCTCGAACCAGAGACAATAGTGGTTTTGAAGTTGCCCACGAAGCCTGAGGCCTCTTTTAACTCTGCTTGTGTATATACATCGATCAGTTTATGATCTTTTACCTTTTGGACCATATCTTTGAGTTCTTTCTGGACATCGTCACCTTTCCAGGTGGAATTCAGGTGCAGTGCGTTCCCACCAAGTTCAGGGGATCTTTCCACCAGATAGGTGTGAAATCCCTGCTCAGCCAAACCCAGGGCAGAGCTCATTCCCGAGACACCACCTCCGATTACCATTGCGTTGTTGTTTACTCCTATGGAAGGCTGGTCCAGTGGTTGTTCCCTTCTGCATCTTGATATTGCCATGCTGACCAGGTCTTTTGCTTTTTCCGTAGCCTGTTCCTTTTCCCTGCTGTGTACCCAGGAGCAGTGATTGCGTATGTTGGCCATCTCGAAGAGATACTTATTCAGTCCCGCATCCTGAAGTGTTTCTTGAAAGAGGGGTTCGTGCGTCCTGGGTGTGCAAGCCCCTACCACAACCCTGTTAAGTCCCTTTTCCTGGATAATTTCCTTCATCTTGTCCTGGGTATCCTGGCTGCAGGTGAACAGGTTGTCCTCAACATATTCCACATTGGGCAGTCCCCTGACGTGTTCCACAACTTGGGGTACATCCACTATACCTCCTATATTGGAACCGCAATTACAAACAAAAACCCCTATTCTGGGTTCTTGGTCAGCTATGTCCTTTTCCTTGGGATATGTCTTGGACTGGGCTTGACTCCCCCTGGCTTGCCACAGGTCCTTTTCTGCCTCACAAGCCGCTGCACTGGCTTCTACAACAGAACCCGGGATGTCCTTGGGTTCCTGAATTGCTCCGCAGGCATATATCCCGTCCCTGGAAGTTTCTACAGGATTGAAGGTGAAGTTGTCTACCAGATTGTCCTTGTCCAGGTCTATATCCAATCTTTGACTGAGCTCAATAAACTGAGGGGAAGTCTCCATGCCGGTGGACAGGATTACCAGGTTGAAAGTCTCTTTTTGTAGTTCACCGTTTTCATCCATGTATTCCAGGATGAGATCTCCGGTTTCTCTGTCTTCTTGCAATGAATGAATCTTGGAAGGAACAAACCTGACCCCTTGCTCGTCCTTGGCGCTCTGGTAGTATTTTTCAAAGTCCTTTCCGAATGCCCTCATGTCCATATAGAATATGGCTGTGTCCAAGGGTTCCTCGGTATGTTCCTTGGCTATCATGGATTGTTTTATTGCGTACATGCAGCAAACCGCAGAACAGTAAGCGTTGTTGCACCTGTTGATATCCCGGGAACCAACGCATTGAAGCCAAGCAATCTTCCTGGGATGTGCGTGATCTGATGGTCGAATCAAATCTCCCTGAAATGGGCCGGTTGCACTCAGTATCCTTTCGAATTCCAGGCTGGTAATGACATTTCCAAAATTCTTGTATTGATATAGGTCCAGGTTGGAGGGATCAAAGGATTGAAAACCTGCGGACAGAATGACTGACCCTACATTCAACTCCATTTGGGCAGACTTTTGGTCGTGTTCTATTGCTTCGGTCTGGCATACTTCAACGCATTGCATGCATTCGGAACAAATGCCGCAATTTAGGCACCTATCCGCTTCTCTGCTTCCTGAATCCGGATCATATCCCTGTTCTACTTCCAGAAAGGAACACTTCCTCTCTTCCGGGTTCAATTCCGGCATGCTACACCTGGATGATTGGGTGATATCATCCGGGATGGGACGATAATTGGGCTCTTCTGGTTCCTCGATAGGTGTTCTGCCTGCCTGCATGTCTTCACCCTGGATGTAGCGGTACATGGATTCAGCTGCTTCTCTCCCGGCAGCAACAGCACCAATAGCGATCCATGGTCCGGTTTGGGCATCTCCGCCTGCAAATACCCCGTCGAGATTAGTGGAATAAGTGATAGGATCCACATCTATAGTGCCCCAGCGAGTGAATTCAAAGTCTTCCAAGTCTTCAAGCATGGATATGTCCGGTTTTTGGCCTATAGCAGGAATAACCTGATCTACTTGCAAATCGTATTCGCTTTCCGGTATGGGTATTGGCCTCCGCCTTCCGGATGAATCCGGTTCTCCCAGTTCCATTTGAATACAACGCAGTCCGGAAACCTTTCCATCCCTGGTTTGTATTTCCTGGGGCGCTGCCAGAAAATATATATTGATTCCCTCTTCCAGGGCTGCTTCCACTTCTTCCGGCAATGCCGGCATTTCTTCCCTGGTCCTGCGGTAGATAATATTTATCTCTTGGGCTCCCAGTCTGCATACCACCCTGGCTACGTCGATCGCTACGTTACCTCCCCCCACAATGGCTACTTTGTTTCCTATCCAGGGACTTCCAGTAGTGTTTATTTCTCTTAGAAAATCCACTCCCTGTCTAACCCCGGTTGACTTTTCCCCCGGGATTCCCAGGGGCATCCCAGTATGTGCGCCAATGGCCAGGTAAACCGCTTTGTTCCCTTGATCAAAGAGTTCGTTTAGTTGGAAGTCTCTGCCCAAAGCGGAATTGGTCTTTATTTCCACACCTAAATTGGTGATGACTTCTATTTCCTGATCCAGGATTTCACGCGGCAGTCTATGTTCAGGTATTCCCATCCTTAGCATTCCCCCTGCATGGGAATTTGCCTCGTAAATCGTGGATTTTATACCTTTTCTGGCAAGGTGATAAGCTGCCGATAGTCCGGCTGGACCGGATCCTATAATAGCAACACTTTCTTGTTTTGTTGGTTCACAGTTTATTTGTACCTGCCTGGGATCGAATTGATCAGCTGCCAGTCTTTTCAAAGCCCGTATAGCAACTGGTTCGTCTACTTCGCACCTTCTGCAGGCATCTTCGCAAGAACGGGGGCATACCCTGCCCAAAATGCCAGGCAAAGGCAATTCTTGCATAATAATGTTCAGTGCCTGCTCGTATTTTCCCTGTTTGACCATTTGTACATATCCCTGGACATTCAATCCAGCGGGGCAGGCCTTTCTGCAAGGGGCATTGTCCAGTTTGGAAATTACATAGGCACCCGGTACTGCCTGGGCATAGTTCCGGTAGGCAGCTTTTTGGGTAGACAGGCCCACATTGTATTCACTCTTTATTTCCACCGGGCAGACTTGTTCGCATTCTCCGCATCCTGTACATTTGTCTGTATTAACATAACGCGGAGCTTTTTCCATATTTACAGTGAAATTGCCCTGTTCTCCCTGTACCGATTTTACCTCGGAGAGGGTGTGTATTTCTATATTGATGTGCCGGCCGACCTCGACCAGTTTTGGAGAGATGATTCACATTGCGCAATCGTTGGTGGGAAAAGTCTTGTCCAGTTGGGCCATTGCACCACCAATACTTGAAGACTTGTCCACCAAGTAGACGTAATATCCTGAATCCGCAAGATCCAAAGCGGACTGCATTCCAGTGATTCCGCCTCCTAATACAGCAATTGAACCTTGAATATCTTTTGGGGAACTGGATGCCATTTATTCCTCCCAAAGGAAATTGTTGTTTTGGTTTAAATCTAGTTTCCGAATTGAAAGCTTACTATTTCCGCATCCAGAAATCAGTAATTTCAGGATGTGCTCTACTTAATCGATTTTATTCCAAATGTTCAGACAAATATGTGTATATATCCTTAATATTTATTCCTATATCTGTATTGGTCTTGGAACATGAAAAATGGATTTGGCATTTAGGGCAAGCGGTTATCAATGTATTTGCACCAGTGTCTTCAGCCTCGGTAAGCCTTTCCATCTGCATGGCCTTGGAACAGCTGGAACACTCCATCCAGGCAGTTGTTCCGCAACACAGGGCACCTTCTTTGTTTCTGGGCATTTCTGTCAGAGTGGCTCCTGGTACCTGCTTGAGAATTTCTCTGGGTTGTTGGTATATACCTGACCATCTGCCCAATCTGCAAGGATCGTGATATGTTATGGTCTCTTCCTTGTCCGGTGTGAACGATATATTGGCTTCCGGAATTCTGGAAGCCAGGAGTTCGCTGAGATGTATTACTTCAAAGGGCAAGTTTCCAAAGTACTTGGGGTAGTAGTACTTAAAGTTCATATAACCTTCCGGACAGCCGAAGATTACAGTTGATGCCCCGCTTGCCTTTATTTGTTCGATATTCTTTTTCCCAAGTTCCAGGAATTGCTCCTCGTTTCCGCTCCACAGTGCATCGTGTCCGCAGCAACATTCCTCGTTACTTATTACCGGTTCTATATCTACTTTATTCAATAATTTAAGCATGCTTTTTGCTATATCAATACAGGAAAGATCCAGATACCTGAAGAAGATATCGTAATACGGCAGACAACCTACAAAGAGGTAATATTCACCTTGTTCACGGAATTTTCCTGCGTCTGTCGCCCATGCAGTCCTGTTTTGATTTATGTTTCCGGTTTGTAGATTTACCAAGGTATGAAAGATGCCATGATGGCTCTCGTGGGGAAAGTTGTTTCTTTCCCTGGCTTTTGCCCTATAGGAACGGATGAATTCGGGAAAGTCTATTTCCACTGGGCAGCGGTCGCTGCACCTGGCGCAGCTTAGGCATGCCCATATGTCCCGGTTTTGCAGTATGTCCTCTTCTTGTTCCTCTAATGTCCTTTTTATCATTTGCCTGGGGGAGAACCTAGTATCCACCTGACTGATGGGGCAACTGCCAGTGCATACCCCGCATTCCATGCAATAATTGATTTGTTCGCTTGTAAGTTCCATAATCGTTCCCGAACCTGTTGTTGCCGGTTTTTACAGTTGGTTTGGGTGTACTTGAATAAAGTTAACTTAAGACAATGATTAAAACTTACTGTTTACTAACTGAACTTATTGTGCAATGTCAATGTTAAATCTTAATTTTCATTTTTCTTGTCAAGTACATAATTTTGTATTAAAAGAAAATAAACGTTTAAGAAATATTTTATTTAATGATTTTGAAATTTGCAGGTAATTTTTTGCACACCGGATAACAATAATAAGATTGTACATTAGATACTTGAAACCCAAAAGGAGGTAATTGGCTATATGCAATTCAAAAGACTGAAATTTTTCTGTATGTGTACAGTGACTTTGATTTTGGCATTGTGCCTTGGCAGTGCAAATTCTTGGGCAGAACTTCCCGATTTTACCGAATTGGCAGAAGATTCCGGATCTGCGGTTGTGAATATAAGTACAGTAAAAACTGTTAAGACTTCCAAGAGATTGAAAAAATTCTTTAATCCATTCCAGGAACGCAAATCTCCGTTCAATGATTTTTTTGAAAAGTTTTTCCCGGATATGCCGGAAAAAAGAAAGAAAAACGCTTTGGGATCCGGATTTATAATATCCAAGGACGGATATATAGTTACTAATGCTCATGTGATTAGCGGTGCTGACAAGATTAAGGCAAATCTACAGGGTGAAAATGATGATTCCTACACTGCCGAAGTGGTGGGCAAGGACGAAGAAACAGATCTAGCTCTTTTGAAAATAGATGTGGACCGGGATCTGCCGGTTTTGGAATTCGGAAATTCAGATGAAATCGAGGTTGGAGAATGGGTCTTGGCGATCGGGAATCCTTTCGGACTCGATCATACTGTTACCGCGGGTATAATCAGTGCAAAAGGCAGGGTTATAGGTGCAGGACCGTATGACAATTTTATTCAAACCGACGCCTCGATTAATCCCGGTAATAGTGGTGGACCGTTGCTTAATCTGCAAGGCGAGGTAGTGGGGATTAATTCCGCAATTGTAGCCAGGGGAGAAAATATTGGATTCGCTATTCCCAGCAATATGGCAGAGGATGTAATAAGGCAGTTAAAGAAATACCAGGAAGTAAAAAGGGGATGGCTAGGTGTAAGTATTCAGGATGTGGATCAAGATACTGCCAAGGCCTTGAATCTGCCGGAAGCAAAAGGTGCCCTGGTGTCTTCGGTTAGGCCGGGAGAACCCGCAGACGAGGCAGGCATACAGGTGGGTGACGTGATTGTTTCGGTACAGGGAGATTCCATAGAGGACGCAGGCGAATTGACCCGTGCTATTGGAGATATGTCTCCTGGACAGGAAGTGGAGATCACCATCAGGAGAAATGGAAAAGTTAAAAAATTAACTGTTGAACTCGGTTTAAGGGATCTGGATAGACAGGCAGCCAAGGAAGAACAACAAGAATCTTCTGACAAGTTGTTGTTGGGGATGAAGGTAAGGAAATTGAATGAAAAGGAAGCTCGTTCCTTGGAAATGGCTACTGCAAAAGGGCTGGTAGTTTTGGGTATAAAACAGGGATCTCCAGCTGCGAAAGCCAATATACAAAGGGGTGATGTAATACTGAGGGCCAACAAGCATACAGTTAATAGCAGGAATGAATTGAAACAGATAATTGAACAGGCCGAGGACAAAAAAGTCCTTATGCTTTTTATTAACAGAAAGGGCCAAAATCTGTTTACAACCATTTCCTGGGATGATGAATAATAGTCTAGCTTGCTAGTGAATTCTTACATTTAATTTGTAAGCTGGTATAAGCACTTGAATTTTGATTTTGTAATCCCGGACCCCGTATCTAGGTAGTTCCCATCCGTCAATTCTTAATTTCAGGAAACGGAAATAGCAGGTTTTCGGATGAAAAGGAGGTA
The DNA here is from genome assembly GCA_913055815.1 of uncultured Desulfohalobiaceae bacterium. GTDB lineage: Bacteria > Desulfobacterota > Desulfovibrionia > Desulfovibrionales > Desulfothermaceae > CAJXKR01. Next base: position 22,664 of record CAJXKR010000004.1, read on the forward strand.
CGGGGTCTTAGTTTGATCCGGTTTTCGCGGGAATGACGTTGTGGAAAGTTTCGCTGTAGTGTGAAGTGTTCTTCAAGATTCGGTTCAGGATAATATTAGCGGGTGCGAGAGTAAAATGAGGGAATGAGATGAGTGGGCAGATTGTTCTTCGATCCAAGAGCAAGGTTAATCTTTATTTTGAAATAAAACAACAGCAAGAAAATGGCTTGCATGAGTTGGAAAGTTTGTTTTATCCCTTGGAGCATCCTTGTGATTATTTGTATATTTACCCACAGCAAAACGACAAGGGGCTGCGAGTTGTTTGTCCAGTAACTGCACTGGAAAAAGATAGTATACTACATAGAACCTACAATACTTTTTTTCACCATACTGGATTGAATCCCGGAATTTCTCTTTATCTGGAAAAGAATGTCCCCATGGGGGCCGGATTGGGCGGTGGCAGCTCCAATGCCGCTGTTTTCCTGAAATTCCTTTGGAATTTCTTTGAAAGTCATATTGACAAAACAAGCCTGAACATCAGAGATCTGGCTTTGAGCCTGGGTTCGGATGTCCCGTTTTTCTTGTACGATTCACCTGCTTGGGTGAGCGGAGTGGGGGAAAGAGTCGAATCCTGTGCTATTGATTTGAGTGGCTACTTCTTATTGGTGGTTATACCGGATATATTTGTTTCCACTGCTGATGCTTATAAAGCTTGGGATGACAGTTTTTTGGAGCGAAAATGTTTTTCTGAAACACAAAGTCTCTTGACAAGGAAAGGAAATAGTAATATCAAAAAAAAGTTCGCAACGGATATATGGATGTTCAATAGTTTTGAACAGGTGGTTTTCCCCAAATATCCGGAGCTAAGGTTGATCAAAAGCGAGCTTTTGCAATGTGGAGCAAGTGGTGTAGCCTTGAGTGGATCCGGAGCTGCAATTTCGGCTCTGTTCAGAAATGGAGCGGAAGTGGAAAAAGCCAGTAGTTGGTTAACTGAAAGAGGGATAAAGGCTTATTTAAATAGCTTGTAAGTTGGGGTGTAGCCAAGTGGTAAGGCAGCGGGTTTTGGTCCCGTCATGCGGAGGTTCAAATCCTCCCACCCCAGCCATATCAAACAATCCTTCCTGATTCAGATCCACAAATTTTAAAAAGTTTTAAAATTCGTATAAACAGGCCGTAATTAAATCAGTTCTTGAGGTTAAGCAACTAGATTTTGATGCAATGAAAAATATATGGGATCAATCTTAGAGATGTGTTTTGATAAGTGATTTGGTAAGCTACTAAAGACAGGAAAGAAGTATGGTTACTAACAACAATCTACAGATTATTACGGGAAATTCAAACCCGGAATTAGCTGAATCAATTTCTGGGGAACTAAATTGTTCATTGACACCGACAATAGTTGAATCTTTCAAGGACGGTGAAATCAGGGTAGAGATAGGGGCAAACGTACGTGGATCAGATGTTTTTGTTGTTCAACCTACGTGTAATCCGGTCAATAGGAACTTGATGGAATTGACTTTGATGCTGGATGCATTGAAAAGGGCTAGTGCAAAGAGGATAACTGCAGTGGTACCCTATTATGGTTATGCCAGACAGGATAGGAAGGTAGTACCCAGGGTCCCCATAAGTGCAAAAATGGTGGCTGATTTTATTTCAGTATCCGGAGCAGACAGGTTGTTGACAGTGGATCTTCATGCAGGCCAGATACAGGGGTATTTCGATTTACCTGTGGATAATCTATATGCTTCCAAAGTCCTTTTGGAATATGTGAAGCAGGTATGTAATGACGATTTGGTAATAATATCACCTGATGCAGGAGGCACCGAAAGGGCAAGGGCATATGCCAAGAGATTGAATGCCGGTTTAGCAATCGTGGATAAGAGGAGAGATCAGCCCAATCAGGCAGAAGCAATGAATATAATCGGAGATGTTAAAGACAAGTGCGCTATTGTTGTAGACGATATTGTCGATACCGCCGGCACTCTTGTTACAGCGGGGCAGACCCTGCATGAAAAAGGGGCTAAGTCAGTAATGGCTTGTATAACTCATCCAGTTCTCTCCGGCCCTGCAGTGGAGCGAATTGCTAATTCCAAATTCACCGAGTTGATTGTATCGGATACCATTCCATTAAATAGAGAAGCCCAACAACTTTCCAATATAAAGGTTATTTCCGTTGCAGGTTTACTCGCTCAAGCAATAAACAATATTCACAATGAGTCTTCGGTAAGTTCATTATTTTCTTGAAACAATGTCATTTTGACGTTAGTTATTATAAAATTTTTAAGTACATAGTATATAGAAAGGGGAGATGAATATGTCAGAACAATATTCATTGAGTGTAGAGAAAAGGGAGTCTACTGGAAAAGGTTCAATGAGGCGGTTGCGTAATCAAGGTTATGTCCCTGGTGTTTATTACAGCAAAAAGGGAGATAATATTTTAGTACAAATGAATTACGGGACTTTTCAAAGAGTTTTTGAAAGAGCCCAAAAAAGTAACATTGTAAATCTTGAAATTCCAGGAGAAAAAGGAAAGGGAAAAAAGCCCGTCTTGATATGGGATGTCCAATCCCATCCTGTGAAGGACCAATTTTTACATGTTGATTTTTTGGGTGTGGATCTGAAGGAAGAAATGGATGTAGATGTCACAATTGAGGTTACAGGGAAAGCCAAGGGTGAGGATCAAGGCGGAATAGTCAGTATTTACCGGGATGTTTTATCCGTTGTCTGCCTGCCCACAAATATTCCTGATAGTATAGTGATTGATGTAAGCGAGCTTGAAATTAACGAAAATATAAATTTGGACGAGTTGGAATTACCGGAAGGTGTAAGGTTGAAAGAAGAGTTCGAGGAAAATGTTGCCATAGTCGGAGTAAGTGCTCCTGCTGCTGAAGAGTCGGAGGAACCAAGTGAAGAGGGAGAAGAACCCTCGGAAGAAGAATAATTAGTGCTTGGACGTAAACTCACCCACCTACTTCGTCGCTTTAAGCCTTTGAAATCCTCATGTATTAATATACACTGCGGTTTCAATATTTTTCGCCCCGCCCTGCCAAGGCAGGGACGGGATCGAGATAGCCTCCGCTCTTAGTATTTGGGTATGTTCACGTCCAATCACGGTTTCGGTGAGGCACTATTTATTTTTTTGTATAAATATATTCACCAAATACCTGGCAGGCGTTAATATTCGCCTGTCCTGCATAGCTAATTGAATGATCAACAATTATATATTTTGGGGTTGTAAAATGTTATCCAAGATAATATATTTGTATTATGGATTGTTATTTTAGATGTGGTTATAAAAACAAGTACAAATCGCAATCTCACTCCATTTTATGTTCAGTCGGATAGAAAAAAGCCTTAATCCTTCCTATTATCGACTCAGTATTAAAGAGATTAATCGTACGTAGAGCTGAAGATATTAGAACAATTTTTTCCAGTCAGAAGATTTATAAAATAATACTAGGTTACCGTATTTTCTAAAGTTAGCATGAATTCAAGAGTCTTGATCAAGTCAAAAAACAAGAAATATGTTCAGGGAGTTTCTTTGTTGTCCCTGCCAGGAAATAATAAGCAGGATCCCTTTTCGTATTGAATGTTCGAGATTCACTGTACTTGACTCAAAAGATGTCGGATTTATTCCATGTCCAATTAACTGCAGAAACAAGCTAAGGATGGTTAAATTTCTTTTTTACCCTGCATGGAAAATTGTTTTGAATTCATAAAGTTAGCAACTTTTTCTTTAAACATTGAATTTGACAGGCGTGAAAATTTACAAAGTCATTATGAATTATAGCGGTTTGATAATTGGGCTTGGCAACCCGGGAAATAAATATGCCTCCACTAGGCACAATATCGGATTCATGGTAATAGAGACCCTCTTAGAGAGTAAGGATCCTCCCAAAATAAATGTTAAGAATTCCGAATATAACAAGAAATTATACAAATTGTGGAAAGTGAATTTGGAGGATGCAAAACAGGATTGGCTAGTGTGTGCCCCTTTAACTTACATGAATTTGAGCGGAAAAGCTGTGAATAAATTGTGCAAAAAATACGGTTTCAGGCCCGATCAGATAATTGTAGTACACGATGAGTTGGATTTATCCTTTGGCAAACTCAGATTAAAATATGGTGGCGGACTCTCAGGTCACAATGGTTTGCTTTCCATTGCCCAGGAACTCGGCAGCAGGGATTTCTACCGCTTGAGAATGGGAATCGGCAGGCCAGGGCAGGGTAATGATATAGTGGATTACGTACTGTCAAAGTTTAGCAAGCAAGAATCGGATCAATTGAAGCAAATCCTGGATAAAGCTGCAACAGGTCTTTATTCGTTTTGCACTCAAGGTATGCAGCAAGCAATGAACTTGATTCACTGATCGTGTATATGAGTGAAGGTTGTTAAGATTATTAGCAGTTCAGGTTTCGAGTAAGAGGATGTTAGAAGTAGAAGATGTGTATCCCTTCACAAGGTGGACTTTAATTGGAGTTGGGTGCATTTTTTCCTGGATAAATTTATTATAAAAATTAAAATGGAGAGATATTGGTATGGAATCGCAAATTATGAATCTATCTGATTTAAAGAAAAAATCGATGAATGATCTGATGGACTTGGCTACGCACTATGACGTGGAAAATCCCAGTAGCCTACGCAAACAGGAGTTGATATTTTCTATTTTACAAGCGTGTTCCTTGCAAAACGGTAATATCTACGGTGAAGGTGTTTTGGAGATTCTACCCGATGGATTCGGATTTTTGCGGTCACCTACCTATAATTACATGCCCGGCCCAGACGATATCTATGTGTCACCCTCCCAGATAAGGAGATTCGGACTGAGAAAAGGAGACGTTGTTTCCGGTCAAATCAGGCCTCCCAAGGAAGGTGAACGTTATTTCGCATTGTTGAGGGTGGAAGAAGTCGGATATGCACCTCCAGAGGAATCCAAGAGTTTAGTGTTGTTTGATAATTTAATTCCGGTTTACCCTGACGAACGTTTTCAGATTGAAAACAGTCCGCAAAATTATTCCTCTCGGATTATGGATTTGCTAACCCCGATCGGCAAAGGACAAAGAGGGCTGATAGTTGCACCTCCCAGGACCGGAAAGACTATGTTTTTGCAAACCATTGCCAATTCTGTGATGATTAATCACCCGGACGCCTATTTGATTGTATTGCTCATAGACGAAAGACCTGAAGAAGTTACCGATATGGAACGTACTGTAAACGGTGAAGTAATTAGTTCCACTTTCGATGAACCGCCTCATAGACACGTTCAAGTGGCCGAGATGGTTTCCGAGAAGGCAAAAAGGCTTGTGGAAAGGAAAAAAGATGTAATAATACTACTGGATAGTATTACCAGGTTGGGCAGAGCTTACAATGCGGTAACCCCTTCTTCCGGCAGGATACTTTCCGGTGGCTTGGATGCCAATGCCTTGCAGCGGCCCAAACGTTTTTTCGGTTCTGCTAGAAATATTGAAGAAGGCGGTAGTTTGACTATAATGTCCACAGCCTTGATTGATACTGGATCCAGAATGGACGAAGTTATATTTGAAGAATTCAAGGGAACAGGTAACATGGAAATATATCTGGATCGCTTTTTAGCTGATAAACGGGTGTTCCCGGCGATGGATATAAACAAGTCAGGTACCAGAAAAGAAGAATTGTTGCTCTCGGAGAATGTCTTGAACAGGGTTTGGATTCTGCGCAAACTCTTATCCTCGATGAATAGTATTGATAGTATGGAGTTCCTCTTGGATAAAATGAATGGTACAAAAAACAATCAAGAATTTTTGGATATGATGAATAAGTAAGACGCTGCAAGATGTCCCTGCAAAAAGTTGTTTTGCAAGTAATTTTATAGATGTCTCGCTACTTCGTAGTCGAGATTGCCCTCGCTACTTCGTAGTCGAGATTGCCAAGGTGTTAAAGTTTTCGGTAAATCAAGGATTTATAACTAGCATGTTTTAAAATTTAATTGTTGAAATTGATTTTCAAGGTGGCATCCTGTAAGCTTAAGTGCAAGTGACTGCATAATAAATAAGTCGATTATTAGATGTTGATCCCAATGTTGCCGAATTTATTTCTAACAATTTCCTACAGAGTTGCAGTCAAGTAATACATATACCCAATATTTATTGCATCTGGAGAGACTACTTGATATCTTTTTTTAAGAGCTCATTACTTGTAATAAGCTTAATATTGATTGTCTTGTTTAGTTCTCCTTCCCATGCGGGTTTAAGCGTGGAAGAAGAAAAGGAACTGGGTCAAAAATTCTATATCCTACTGCAATCGAACTATGATTTTGTTAAAGATCCGGTAGTTACACAATATGTCCGGAATATTGCCGACCGGATCAAAAATGTTCTTCCTTCCCATCCCTTCCGAATACGTATCAATGTTATAAAAAATAATAGTATCAATGCCTTTGCCGCTCCTGCCGGATATGTTTATCTCAATACCGGTTTGATACTAAAAATGCAGTCCGAATCAGAATTGGCTGCGGTGATCGCCCACGAGTTCGCGCATGTAACCGAAAGGCATCTGGCCCAGAATGTCGAGCGCTCCAAGTACATCAATATTGCTACTTTAGCCGGAGTCTTGGCAGGAGCATTGGTGGGAGCCCAGACTTCCGGACTTGGACAGGCGCTGGCTGTTGGATCCATGGCCGGTGGAAAGGCAGCTGCTTTGAAATATAGTAGAGATCAGGAACAAGAGGCAGACAGAGCGGGGTTGTGGTATTTGGTTAAGGCAAATTATGATAAGACAGGTATGCATCATTCCTTGAAAAGGATAAAACAAGAAAGCCTTTTGAGTGGTACCAACAGTCCTCCTGCTTATATGTTAACCCATCCGGGATTGGGAAAGAGGATGAATTATTTGGAGAGCATGGAGAGTCAACTCCAAGCACCTGACAAAGAAAACTCCCAGACGAACAAGTCTTCCTTGCAAAGGGTCCAGATGCTCCTGAAATCCAAATATTCTCCTTTGGACATTGCTAATAGTTATTCGAAAATAAATAACAAAGAGTTGTCTTGTCTCGATACACTGGGAAAGGCCATTGTTTTACAGAGAAGGAATCAAATTGAAGAAGCCAAGAAATATTTTCAAAAGTCTCTGGAATGTTCAAAAAAGGATTTTCTCTATTATAGAGAGGCTGGAATATTTTATTTTAAAGCCGGGGAATTCGGGAAGTCATACAAATTTTTAAAAGATGCGGTTGAGTTGAATCCCAGGGATAAGCTCGCACTTTTTTACAAAGCAAAGGTTTTGGCTGCAAAGGGTAAGGATAATAAGGCAGCGAAGGATTTCAGGAGTGTTTTAAAAGTTATGCCAGAAAGTGCAGATGTGCACTATAGCCTGGGGAGGCTTTTGGGGCAAAATGGCAATAAATTCGATGGTTTTTTGCATTTTGCCTATGCCTATATGTTTTTGAACAAAAAGGAAAATACAGAGTACTACTTCCAAAAGGCTGAGGCTTTGGCCAAGACTGCAAAACAACAGTCCAAATTGAAAAAGTTCGAGGAAAAATACAAGTTAAGGAAAAAATATTGGTGAGATGGGTAGACGTCAGTTATCTGACCGTTAACAGATAACTGACGTGATAGCACAATCGAGATCTGTTAACCAAGTTCCATTTTGATTGCCAAAAAATAGCTTGACATGGACTAGGATTAACAGTTAGTTAGCGACTTTATAAATCTTACTTTATATAGTGTTGGTTTCTAAAAACAAGAGTACCAACAAAGACATTATTTGAGGATGATTAATTAAGTCCAGGTAGTATATAAATTGTAATAAGGAGCGGGGAAAATTATGTTTTTTGATCAATTAGCTTTTGCCATGAGTCAGACCGGTGCAGGAGGTTCAGGAGAACAGGGAAGTCCTTTGATAGCATTTTTGCCTTTGATAATATTGTTCGTAATATTTTATTTTTTGTTGATCAGGCCCCAACAAAAAAAGGCAAAAGAGCACAGGGAGATGTTGAATAATTTGAAAAAAGGAGACTCCGTAATAACTGGAGGAGGATTGTACGGCAGGATAAAAAATATTTCCGAAGAAATGCTTACCCTGGATCTGGGTGGAAATATGGAAGTTAAAGTAAACAGGAACTATATCTCCCAAGTTACTGAAAATACGGTGGTAGATTCTGACAAGGAAGATAAGAAATCCAAGTCTTAATTCGATTATACAATAATTTCTGCATGATCACATTTTAAAAGGGCGTTAACATGAAAAACAATATTCTTTGGAGGATAATAGTAGCCGCCATAGTTATCGGGATCGGAGCAATCTATGCCCTTCCTTCTTTCTTGGCTGAAGACAATGCATTGCGCAATGTACTTCCTGATAAAGAGATCAATTTGGGCCTTGACCTACAGGGAGGAATCAACCTGACCCTCGGGGTGGACATGGAGACCTCCTACAAGAATTCCCTGAATCAACTTGGAGAGCAGATTAGATCCGAACTCAGGGATGATGAAGTGCTGATATTGCGTCCCAGGGCTATAAACAAGGAAAAATTGCAATTTGTATTGCTCAAATCCTCTCAGAAGCAAAAATTGGAAGATTATATAAACAAGTATTATAATAAGCAATTGAAGATAACAAGAGTTGAGGATTTAAAAAAGGATCAGCTCCGGTATACACTCGCCTATACCTCCTCCTACAAGGAAAAGATAAAGGATATGACCATCGATCAGGTCCTGAAGGTGGTAAGGAATCGAATAAATCAATTCGGGGTTAATCAACCGGATATCCGTAAATTGCAGAATGACAGGATTCAAGTCCAACTTCCTGGACTGGAGAATGCCAAACGCGCTATTGAACTGGTTAAGAGGACAGCACTTCTGGAGTTGCAATTGGTAAACGATGAGGCCGACCTTGAGAAGGCTCGAGATGGTGTAGTGCCACCCGGTTCTGAATTGGCATATATGTATGAATCCGGAGCTCAAGGTGACAAAAAGGGAGAACCTATTGTCCTGAAGAAAAGGACTTTAATGACAGGGGAGCATATAAGCGATGCGAATGTAGCCTACGGTAGATATAATAATCCGTATGTATCCCTGACTTTCGATCCCATAGGTGCTAGGAAGTTCGAACGATTGACCGGCAAGTATCAAGGTAAACGCATGGCCATAGTACTTGATGACAAGGTCTATTCCGCTCCCACTATTCAGGAGAAGATAAGAGGGGGGAAGGCTAGTATTACAGGTCAGTTTAAACTTCAAGAAGCACGGGATCTTGCCATAGTGTTAAGGGCCGGATCCTTGCCCGCTCCGGTGGAAATACTCCAGGAAAGGAGCGTAGGTGCTTCCCTGGGGAAATTGTCCATTCAGCAGGGTGTACGTTCCATGGTAGTAGGCGGTATACTGATACTTCTTTTTACCATAATATATTACGGAATCGGTGGAGTGATTGTAGATACACTCCTGGGATTCAATCTGTTGTTAATCTTGGGAGTTTTGGCAGGTTTCGGAGCTACATTGACCCTGCCCGGAATTGCCGGAATAATTCTGCTTATCGGGACAGCAGTGGACGCTAGCGTGTTAATCTTCGAACGTATAAGAGAAGAATTCCGAAGAGGTATGAGCGCCAGGAAGGCAGTAGACGAAGGTTTTTCCAAGTCCACGTTGACGATTGTGGATGCCAATGTAACCACGATCATTGCAGCAATTATTCTTTATCA